>CAYPJC010000024.1:0-13501 GCA_964410855.1 uncultured Flavobacteriales bacterium
CCTTTTGAAACGGGTAAAACAAAAACCTTCTTCTTTAGAATAAAACCTGTTTTTAACTGATCTGTTTTTATGGTCATCAAATGGCCTTTATTTAAGGAAAAAGGCAAGTAATTAAAAAGCGGGTTTTTTACAGCAGATGCTCCTTCACAAAAAACAATGTGCTTAAAATCTATATTTAGCTGAGTCATTAGGTCAGCTCCAAAATTTTTTTCACAAATTAAATTTCTATCCAAAAGAAAAGTTCTAAAATCAGTTAATAATTCACTGATATTAAGCCAAGAGGTGTTCTTAACTGCTCCAAATTTAAAGTTATTTGCAA
This sequence comes from uncultured Flavobacteriales bacterium, assembly GCA_964410855.1. Lineage (GTDB taxonomy): Bacteria > Bacteroidota > Bacteroidia > Flavobacteriales_E > Vicingaceae > JAVJQS01. The sequence goes on from CAYPJC010000024.1 coordinate 320, forward strand.
ATGGAATTTGTGATTCTTCAGTATCTTCTAACTCTCTGTTTATGTACTTTTTTAGGTTTGCAGTATCAAATCGTTTTTTCCAAAAATGCATCTCATCAGAAGAGTTAATGAGTTTTTTAAGAACTGTTTTGAAAAAGTATTTTTTACCTAGAATCGATTCAATCTGTTGAAAAAATGCTGGGTTATATTCCAGAAATTCGTCGGCCCTCCACGTTACAGTTAATCTTTTTAAAACTAATGGATTCATTAAGCCAGCAGCAACTTTTGAAGAAGACTGCTGATGGCCTTTATCAATTACTAAAAAAGTTTTGTTTCGAGTGAGTAGTTGAAAAGCAAGAAACGTTCCTGCCAGACCTTGGCCAACAATAATATAATCTACTGATTTTTTCACTACGCAAAGGTATTTAATAAAGGCCTTAACCATTGATAGGCAAACTAATTTGACTAAATTTGTTTGAAATTTGCATCATGGAAAGTACACTCGTTTTTGAAGCAGGAATGATAGGGGCCCCCCAAATTATTCTCATCGTTGTATTATTAATTCTTTTGTTTGGCGCCAAAAAAATTCCTGAATTAATGAAGGGAATGGGAAAAGGCATTAAAGAGTTTAAGGATGCAACTAACGAGGATACCGACGCAGATAAAAAGGACGATTCAACCAAATAACCTCTTTTCTTTTGAATAAGTTTAGCTCACTTCAATCTATTCAGATTCAGTTAAAAAAGTCAGAAACAACTGTTTCGGAAATCCTGACTTATTACTTAAAAAACATTTCTTTGAAGAAAGAAGTGAATGCTTTTGTTGAGGTGTTTACAGAATCGGCCACCGAAAAAGCGAAAGAAGTTGATTTAAAGCTTAAAAAGGGCAATTCGGGAAAGTTAGCAGGACTAGTAATATCAATAAAAGATAATATTTGTTACCAGGGACATGGTGTGTCAGCTTCTTCTAAAATGCTGGAAAACTTTGAATCACTTTATTCGTCAACAGTTGTAGAGCGTTTATTAAAAGAAGATGCAGTAATTATAGGACGAACCAATTGTGATGAATTTGCAATGGGCTCTTCAAATGAGACATCATATTATAAGACAGTTAAAAATCCTGTGAACCTAAAAATGGTTGCTGGCGGGTCCAGTGGTGGTGCAGCAGCTTCAGTTGCTGGAGATATGTGCATGGCGGCTTTAGGTTCTGATACGGGTGGGTCTATAAGACAGCCGGCGTCCTTTACTGGCTTAGTTGGATTAAAACCAACTTATGGTAGAGTGTCACGACATGGCTTGGTCGCATTCGGTTCCTCCTTTGATCAAATTGGAACTTTAACCAATAATATTGAAGATGCCGCTACAATAATGCAGGTTATTTCAGGAAAAGACAATTATGACAGCACGCTAAGTCAAAATGCTGTTCCTAATTACTCTGATTCTATAAAGAAGGGGCAAAACAAAAAATTAAAAATTGCATATTTGGACTGTTATGTCAATCACGAAGGGATTGATAAAGAAGTAAGAGATAGAACTCTCCAAGTTATTGAAAAACTTAAATCAGAAGGACATCAAGTAGATAAAATACCATTTGAATTTTTAGATCAAATGGTTCCCACGTATTATGTATTAACAACGGCTGAGGCTTCTTCTAATTTGGCAAGATATGATGGTATTCATTTTGGATATAGAAGTGAAAACGCAACAGACCTAGAGTCAACATATGTTTTGTCTAGAAGCGAGGGTTTTGGAAAAGAGGTAAAGCGCAGAATAATGCTAGGGACTTACGTTTTGAGTGCAGGTTATTATGATGCATATTACACTAAGGCTCAAAAAGTTAGAAGGTTAGTGAAAAACAAGACAGATGAGGTTTTAAACGAGTATGATTTTATCATCTCTCCCACTTCTCCTCACACAGCCTTTGAATTGAATGCACAAAAGAATGATCAAATAAAAATGTACCTAGAAGACATTTTTACAGTACAAGCAAATTTAGCTGGAATCCCTGCTATTTCTTTACCTATTGGGAAAAATGAAAAGAATATGCCTTTTGGGATCCAATTGATGGCCAAGGCGTTTGAGGAGGAAAAGTTGTTAAATTTTTCAAATAGTTTAATGAACATGATGTTATTGAAAAATCAATAATTATTCAATTTAAACTCCATCATTTTTCTAGAATTTTGAAGATTAGACAACAGTTTGCTATTATTTTCGTTTAAATCAACATTTAACTATAAGTCACTTATGAGAAAAATTTCTTTCTTGCTTTTCCTTTGCTTTCCCTTTTTTCTAAAATCGGCGGAGTTAAAAAAGAGTGATTCGTTAGAGTACGTCATTTCTCCTGATGACCAAGTTTTAATAACTATTGACGATTTCTTATCTGACCTCCATCAGAATACTTTTGGCTTCTGTTTAGACACTTCTGAGACCTTCTTTCCCGATAGCGTTTATGCTTTAAACGACTCTGTTTTAGAGTATAGGATTAATGAGCTCAATGCTAAAACTCCTTTTGACTTAAGGTACAATCAATATACAAAAGCCTTCATTAATTTATATATTAATAAAAAGAGAAAGCTAAGCAGTTCAGTTCTTGGCCTAGCGCCTTTTTACTTTCCTATGATTGAAGAGACCTTGGACCGTTTTGACATGCCTCTAGAGTTGAAATACTTAGCAATAGTTGAATCGGCATTAAATCCCTCAGCCAGATCAAGGGTGGGAGCTCAAGGCTTGTGGCAGTTTATGTATCGAACAGGTAAAATGTATGACCTAAGCGTTACATCTTATTACGACGACCGTATGAACCCTTATAAGGCAACTGTTGCTGCTTGTGAATTTATGACAGACTTATATAAACTATACGGTGATTGGACCTTGGTTTTGGCTGCATATAACAGTGGGCCAGGAAATGTAAACAAAGCCATTAGAAGGTCTGGTGGGCATAAGGATTATTGGAAGATTCGAGCATGGTTGCCAAGAGAAACTAGGGGCTACGTTCCAGCCTTTATCGCAGTGAATTACATGATGAATTATTCAAGTGAGTATGGGATTTTTCCCGAAAACAATCAACAGTATTCAATGAATGTTGACACGGTAGAAATACATAGAGCCATTTCTTTTGACCAATTAGTTGAATACATAGACATTTCAAAGGACGAGCTTTCATTTTATAACCCAATGTATAAACTTGATTATATTCCTGAAAGAAAGACTACTCAAACACTTTGTTTGCCAGTATCGAAAATTGGGCTTTACCTTACGAATGAGAAAGCTATCTATGCTGATATAAGGCGACAAGAAATACAAGATAGTTTAGAGGGAAAAGAAAAAAAAGAAGCTATACCTGAAACAACGGTTCATTATGTTAGAAGTGGGGAGTTTTTAGGGTCAATTGCTAACAAATATCATTGTAGAGTGAGTGATTTAATGGCATGGAACAACTTAAGATCCACTCGTTTAAACCCTGGAGACAAGCTTATAATTCACACAAAGGGAAAGAAAGCAGTAAGCAGTGTAAAACAAAGCGCACCTCTACCTCCACCTGTAAAACCAAAGCTTAAAGATGATGGAAGATATCAAGTACATATTGTAAAGAGTGGAGACACCTTGTGGGACATTGCCAAAGAATATACAGATACGTCGGTTAATGATTTAAAACGCTTAAACGGAAATCTAGATTTTAGAAGACTTAAGCCTGGTATGCAGGTCAAAGTAAAAGAAATTGGTTAAGAATTATTAATAGATATGAAATTAAAAAATTTCCTTCTTGTTTGTTTTTTCTCCTTAACCATTATGGCTTGTGAAAAAATTGAAAAAGATAAGTCATCTCTTCCAAAGAGCTCTGGAAAGTATGGAGAGGTTTTAGTAGTTGTGGATACTATTTATGAAAACAGATCTACAGGAGAAGAATTGGCTAACATATTTTTCAAAGCATTGGAAGGAATGCCTCAACAAGAGCAACAGTTTAGAATGTCCACCGTTTCCCCAAAAGCCTTTAAGTCTATTTTAAAAAGAAGTAGGAATGTTTTAAAATTAAATATTGGCAAGGGGAAAAAAACGAATATAGATATTGAACGAGATGTTTGGGCTAAAAATCAATTATTGATAAACATTACCGCAGATTCAGACGAGTCTGCAGCGAGAATATTAAAAAAGAATAGAGAAACAATTCGGAATTACTATAATGAAGAAGAGTTAAACAGACTAAAAACTCAATTCAACATTAAGCCTCAGAAGGATCTAATGAAAGAAATTTCTGAACAGTTTGATATAGAGTTAACTATACCTATAGGGTTTTTTAAAATGGATGGAAATGAAAATGGGTTTTGGCTAAAAAAGGAAAAAACAATTGGAAAACATCAGGTTATACAAGGGGTTAGTGTTTATTTTTTCCCTTATTCTGAAGATAGCATTTTTGATGTTTCTAGAATGATTGAATCGAGAAACGTTTTCACTCAAGAGTTCATTCAGGGAACCATAGAAAACTCATTTATGAATGTTTACGATGAATATACTCCTGTTGAAAGAGAAATAAACCTTAACGGTCTTTATTCAGTTGAATATAGAGGGCTGTGGAATATGAAAAATGACTTTATGGGAGGCCCCTTTTTACATTATACTTTTGTAGACGAAGCCAACAACAGGGTTGTGAATCTAGATGGATTTGTATTCGCACCTAAATTTAATAAGAGGGAATATCTAAGGGAATTAGAAGCTATAATGAAAACAGTTGAACTGTAATAGAGTCTTTTCTATATAGCAGGTAGAGCGACTATTCTCGCTCTAATTAATTGTCAAAGTTTTTTTCGTCAACCACGGTCATTTTTCGGCTAATAAAAATAGAGACTATTCCCATAATTATTGCAAAATATCCGACATACTCATAATTCAACAACAATCCATCCTCTCCTTCCACAATAATTAAACCTGCTAGATATGCAGCGAATCCACTAGTTAATTGTCGGCAAGCAGAATTAAAACTCATAAAACTACCCCTGTTTTTTGGTTTTACCGAAGAGGTAATCATAGCTGTTGAAGGGATCATTCTTCCAGACCCAAATATGAAGAATAGCGCGGTTATAAGTAATACTAGAGGAATTGGTGTTTCTCCCAAATTTGTTATTAAAAATATGGGCACTAAAGCCCCAAGAACGGTAAATGCAAAAACTTTTGCTCGGCCATAACGATCTGACAAACGACCTATGAATGGAGCGGTGAAGATTGTCAATGCTCCTCCAATAAGATATATAAAAGTGATTTGTTGTTCACTAAATCCAACGTTTGAAACCATGTATGGACTGATAAAAGGCACTATTGAGAAATGGCTAAACATAATAGCAATGCTAAATAGCAAGGCTCTTTTTTGATTTGGGTTTTGTGTTACATTTCTTATAATTTCCATTGGAGTAGGATTGCTCTGACAAGAATCTATATGGTCAACCATTTTTGGAATAAATATCCAAATTGGGATAATTGTAAGCGCAGCAAGAATTCCTAAAACTAAAAATGGGAAATGCCAATCAGATAGGCTAGCTAAAAATAATCCCACAGGAACACCAATTACCGAGGCAGCTGAAAATGATGCCATGACAACACCCATTGCTGAGGCTCTTCTTTGGTTTGGTATAGCGTCTCCAATTATTGCTAAAATTAGTGCCCCAAGAATTCCTCCAAATAGCCCAGTTAGAGCTCTAGTTGCTAGCAAGCTTTCATAATCGTTCGCAATACTGCAACTTATTGTGCCAAGCGCAAAACCTGAAGCCATAACGAGTATTGCTTTTCTTCGGTCAAAACGGTCTATAAAGAACGCACCCACAAAACCAGAAATACCTGCACTGAATGTGTAGGCAGAAACCAAAAGCGCAAACTGGCTTGGAATTATATCAAAAGCCTTCATTAATTGAGGGCCAAGAGGCATCAATATCATGAAGTCAGTAATGTGCGAAAATTGGATAATGGCAAGTGTGAATAGGAGTGCCTTTTCTTTTTTCATTTGAAAACAAAGGTATGACAGGCTAATTGAATACTACTTCTAAAACTTCTTTTGTTTTAAGATTCTCAAGATCAAGATCTGTTTGCACGCTGTAATATTTTAATATAGCGTTTAACAACTTCACTCTTTCCAATTTAGAAAACTTAGAGGAGTTTTTTTCTCCAATAAGAAACAGAAGAAGTATTTCCTTTTCAAAGTATTCTGAATGATTAGGTCTATTATTTATTGAGCAACCTTCACGAATATCAAAGTACTTGTGGCTATCTAATAATTGAGGTTGGATTCCTAAGTGATTTAACAATTTTAATAGGAATGAAATGTGAAAGGAATTTTTGTTTGTTTCGGGCGCTCCTAGTTTTTGAATTTCTCCTTCCAAAAAGAGATACAATGATTCATTTTTTTCTTGTTCCTTAATTATTTTAGAGAGAAATTCTGCTAAAAAGAATCGTAGTGCATTTATTGCCATATCATCACTATTTAATTGATTGATTTTGGCAAAACTGATTTCTTTTATTCTATGGATTTGAGCCTTTTGAGAATAATAGCAGACGAATTGAACGTGGCTTAATGGGGAGAAATAATTTGAAATGACATTTCTTTTCTTTTTAGATCGACTTGCAATTACAGACAATAAACCATTTTCTTTAGACAGCACATGGCCAATTATGGAACTTTCTCCATACTTGGTACTTCCAAGTATTATTCCCTCGCTACTTAGCAACATTAATCTATGAAAAGGATCTTAGCAACATGAGTTTTTAAATCGCCGGTTTCAACTTCTGCGCTGCTAAATACTAGGTATACTCCACTTGAAGCTCTTCTGCCCTCAAAGTTATTTCCATTCCATATAACCTGGCCTCCTTCAGATTTAAATTCATTTATTAGTGTGCCATTAATGTCTGTAATTTTAACTGTTGAGTTATCAATTAAACCGCTAATCACAATTACACCGCTATAGCTAGGTCTCACGGGGTTTGGGAAAATCGTAACACCAGAGTAGTTTTCGCTTCCTTCCGCAATAGATCCTCGATAGGATATTAGTCCATCTGTGGTTGCAAAGAACACTTCACCGCTCTTTTGATCAATGCTAATAGCTGTTATTGAATTAGAAAAAAGAGGACTATTGGAGTCATCAAAACTTGCGATTGTTTCTTTACCATCTTCAGATAAAAGAAGAACGCCTGAGTTTTCAGTTCCGATCCATTTTTGATTTGCCCCATCTATTGCTATATCAGTAATAGCTACATTTTTAAGCAAAATTTCATTATTTGTACCATCATTAAAAATGATTCTATCAAAATCTTTATTGCCTGCCTCAAAAACTTGAGAGGGGTTAAAATGGACTGCCACTCCATCTGTTGTGCCTATCCATACCAATCCATTATTATCCTTTTCAATTTTAATTCCTCTATTGCCTGGTATATTACCAGAACCTACCGCAGGAGACAACAATATAGATCGATCATCATTTTTGTTATCTATGGTGCCATTATCGTCAAACACGATAATCGAGTTTTCTTTAGGAAGGGTAAACCATTTATATCCTTCATCAGTAATTATTATATCATAGATTGTCGTTTCGTCGATAGAGATGAGATTAGAAAAGTTAAATGAAGTCCATTTTCCGTTTGTTTTTCTAACGGATACACTGTTAACATTATTGGTATTTGTTACCCATAAATTTCCAAATTCATCAAGAGCAGACTCGCCAGTTCCAATCCATTGTGACGAAGCGAGGGCTTCTCTAATTTTCAGGCTAGAGTTTGATGTGTCATAAGAGGTGAAGTTTTCTCCCCCTTTATAATGAAGCATACCGTTTCCCCACATACCAAAAAAGACTTGATCGTTGCTTGGGTTAATCGTTACCGATAAGGCATCAAATAAACCATTTAAAGATGAAAGAGTATATGGGCCATAGGATTTCCAGAAACCATTTACATAATTGTAGATATTTAAATTTCTATATGAATTTGAGTATGAAAAGGAATGTCCTCCATTAACTGCCCATAACTGTCCATTTTCAATATCCATATCAAATAGAGTTTTATCTGCAGGGCCATTTGGTTTAACAAATAAAATTAAATTCCCATCATCCAAATTGGATACTGCTAATGGGTCAAAAAGAGTAACGGTATAAATTTTATTGTTAACAGATAATCCATCGATAGCTAACGAATTGTCCATTTCTACATTTTTAATAAGCTGAAGCGTTTGATCTAAAATTGAGTATGATTTATCTGTTAGAACTTGTAAGGTATTGTTTTCTAGAGAGACTATACTTAGTATTTTTTTATTTTCAAAACCACTTATTGGACTATATCCTCCAGAGTTTTCTATAAATAGACTATTCGAATCTGTCTGGCTTGTAATTACAAGTTTGTTATTAAGTTCGGCAGTTTTTTCGATTTTTGAATTTTGCTTAAATGGTTGAAGAATCCAATTATTAAAATCTAATAAATTTTGACTCGTTGATGCTTTATAAAAACCTTTGTCAGTTCCTGCGTATAATGTCTGTCCAATTTGCTCGGTTGAATTAACATTGATTGAGCCTCCATTTGGACCAAACTTGTAGGTGTCTTTTATTTCTAATTTTATTAAATCTAGCACAACTATCCCAAAGCTAAAAGATAAATAGGCTAAGTTTTCTTCTAATTTAATTTCATTAATAGTACCTTCTTCTGAGCTGGTTTTTATAAAGGGAATATTGATTACACCATTTTTCGAGAGAATATCTATATTCAGACTTTTATAAACTACGATTAAGCTTTGAGTGAGTTTAGAGTATTTAATTTTTTCAATGCCAACATCATTTAGAATATTTACCTTGGAATATTTAGAGATTGAATTGTCATTATAATCGTATGAAAAGAGTCCTGTTTTGGTTCCGCAATAGATAACCCCATTTCCATGAGTAATGGAAGTTCCAAATCGATATGGTAAATGATCGGTCCAAGACCCAATTGGGTTTAACTGAGCGGTTGCTTGCATACTGACAAACATGGAAACAAATAGGATAAGTTTTCTCAATGATTTCATAAGCTCCTTTTAACTATATATGACGTATTTTATTGCTCAAAAATTGCAGTATATTTGCAAAATTATATGGCTCCGTAGTTCAACTGGATAGAATATCAGATTTCGGCTCTGATGGTTGAAGGTTCGAATCCTTCCGGAGTCACAACCCAGCTAATCAGCTGGGTTTTTTATGGCCTTTTTCCTAGGCTTTAAGGCGACATCTCTTTAATTTCATACAATTAGATCGAATAGAGGTAAAAATTAGGTGAACATCTTAAAATTAGACAGGTATTTAGTTTTTCTTAAAAATATAAATTTGCGAGGAGTAATTTTTATTTGTCCTTGCTTTAACATTTGATTTAAGTCCAACATATAAAGCTTTTAATAAATTGCTTTTTCCTGTCTTATACTTTTCGCTAAGCATACTTACGTAAAAAGAATCAAATATCATCGGAAGCTTTTTAACCAGCTTAAGGCCGTGCTTTTCAAATAGCATTTCTATAGTTTCCGGCGAGAAATGATAGAGGTGTCTCGGCAAGTCATAAGCTGCCCAATGTTCTTCATAGTGCTTAGCATCGTATGAGTTTAGATTAGGAACTGCAATAATGACATGTCCATCAATGCTTAAAAGCCTTTTGATTTCTAATATGCGATCATTAAGGTGATAGACATGTTCAAGAACATGCCACATAGTTATGAAGTCAAAGGAATCAGGGCTGTAACTTGAAAGAGAACTCTCATTGGTTACGTTTAAGTTGTAAGTTTTGTTAGAGAAACTTCTTGCTGTTTCGGATGGTTCTGCGCCAGTTACATCAAACCCTTTTTGTTTTGCAGCGTTTAGGAATTCGCCCGTTCCGCTACCAATATCGAGTAATTTTTTTTCAGATGACAGGGTTTTTAAAAGGCTAATTTTTTTTGAAATTGTGTAATTTCTAACCTTCTGATAAATGCTGTTAATAACACCTTTAGATGTATTGCTGTGAGAGATGTATTCATCAGACTCATAAAAGCCACCTATTTTTTCTTCTATAGGCCTTGGGTTTGTAAATGCAAATCCGCAACTTTTGCATTTAACGATGTCGAATATATCTTTACTTACAGTGTAGTCTTTGCATTTCAAAAAACTATCTGAGGTGTTGTTGTTGCAAACTGGGCAATGGTCTAGTTTTGTCATCTTAGTTGTTTCACGTGGAACATTGTTTAATTACCTACCCATGTGTATAAGAAGCACGGATATGTCTGATGGAGAAACGCCGCTAATACGTGACGCTTGGCCAATGGTTACAGGCTTGATTTTGGCAAGTTTTTCGCGAGCCTCTGAAGAAATGGAGTTTATGTTTTGGTAGTTAAAATCTGGCTTTAATTTAACTTCTTCAAGCCTATTTACTTTGTTAGCCATTTCCTTTTCGCGGACAATATAACCTTCATACTTAATTTTAATTTCTGCTTGTTCTAAACTTTCTTTTGAAAATACGCCTGTATCATCGGTGCTAAACAATTGCTTGCTTACTAATTTGTCTAGGCTAACTTGAGGTCTCGATAGAATTGAAGATAGCTTTACTTTTTGTTTGATTGGGCTTGTGCCTGATTCTGCTAAGTATGGGTTTATTTCATTTGGAGTAACACTGGTTTTATTAAGTTTCTTTATAATTGATTCAGTATCAGATTGTTTCTTTAGAACAGAGGCTAATCTTTCATCATTTGCTAAACCAATTGAATTTGATAATTGTGTCAGACGAATGTCTGCATTGTCTTGTCTTAAAAGAATCCGATATTCGGCACGTGACGTAAACATTCTATAGGGCTCTTCTGTTCCTTTAGTAATTAAATCATCGATTAATACTCCAATATATGCTTGGTCTCTTTTAAGAATTAATGGTTCTTTTTCTTGAACCTTTAGGCTGGCATTAAGGCCTGCCATTAACCCTTGGCCCCCCGCCTCTTCGTAACCAGTTGTTCCGTTTATTTGTCCAGCGAAATAAAGATTCTCTATTAGCTTTGTTTCTAAGGTATGCTTCAATTGAGTTGGGGGAAAGTAATCATACTCTATTGCATAACCAGGTCTAAACAGCTTGACGTTTTCAAATCCTTTAATTTGCTCTATAGCTTTTTGTTGCACATCTAAAGGAAGAGAAGTGGAGAACCCATTTACATATATCTCAACAGTATTCCATCCTTCAGGCTCAACAAAAATTTGGTGCCTTTCACGTTCAGAAAAACGTTCTATTTTTTCCTCAATCGAGGGACAATATCTTGGGCCTGTTCCTTCAATTGATCCACTAAACATGGGAGACCTATGAAGCCCACTTCTCAGAATATCATGAACATCTGGATTGGTATAGGTAATGTGACAGCTAAGTTGCTTTTTTAATGGCTTGGTATCAGAATAAGAAAATTTAGAGGGAAATTGATCGCCCTTTTGTTCTTCCATTTTAGTGAAATCTAGAGATCTAGAATCAACTCTTGGTGGAGTTCCAGTCTTCATTCTACCGTGATCAAACCCAAGGGAAATAAGTTGCTCAGTAATTCCTGTTGAATTTCTTTCAGCAGCTCTTCCTCCACCAAAGTTTTTGTCTCCAATATGAATTAGTCCGTTTAGAAATGTGCCATTGGTTAAAACAACTGATTTGGACTTTATAGTTAACCCCAAGGCTGTTTTTACACCTTTAATTTTTTCCTTTTCTGTAGTAATCCCTACAACGGTATCTTGCCAAAAATCTACATTTGGAGTCTGTTCAAGCATTAACCTCCATTCTTGTGCAAATAACCATCTATCGCTCTGAACTCTTGGACTCCACATTGCGGGTCCTTTTGAAAGGTTTAGCATTCTAAATTGAACAGCTGTCTTATCGGACACTATTCCTGAGTAGCCGCCCATAGCATCGATTTCTCGAACAATTTGTCCCTTTGCTACACCTCCCATCGCAGGGTTGCATGACATTTGAGCGATTGTTGACATGTTCATGGTAATCAAAAGCACCTTAGAGCCGCTATTTGCGGCAGCAGCAGCAGCTTCACAGCCTGCATGGCCACCACCTACTACTATTACATCATAATTGTTTAACATAAGTCTAGGCTATTGGTTTCACGTGGAACCCTTAATTTTTGGATTTCAAAGTTAGGTAAAAATCCTCTTTGGCTCTGATTACCTTAGCTAGTTCTGGTGTTTTGTCATCATAGCCGATTAAGTGCAATATTCCATGAATCATGACACGTCGCAGTTCCTTTTTGAATTCAACTTGTAATTGCTTTGCATTGTCTTCAACACGATTGACGCTAATGAATAAGTCACCTGAGATTAGTTGTTCAGATACATAGTTGAAAGTCACTATATCTGTGAATGTATCATGGTCTAGATAGTCTTGATTTAATTTCAATAGGTAGTCATCTGAACAAAAAATGAAATTAATTTCTCCAGTTTGTTTGTCTTCTAGTTTGATACATTCAGAAATCCAACTAGACAAAAAGTTTTTGTTAGTTGGATTAAATGAAGTTTCTTCAGAAAAAAAGTTTATTTGAGAAATTGACAAAATAGATTAATGCCTATTGAAGCCAATTTTAACTTCGGATCCACTCTCATTAAATTCTACATTATCAGAAAGGCTTTTCATAATAAAAATACCTCTACCATCTGGTTTTTCTAGATTGTCAGGATGCGTTGGATCTGGAATGTTATCATAATTGAAACCTGAACCTTCATCTATTATTGTGAAGGTGAATTTTGTTTCATCAAAATCAAACGAAAAGTCAACTAATTTATTGGGGTCTAGCTTGTTACCATGTTTTATCGCATTATTTACTGCCTCAGATAGAGAGACTAAAATATTGCCATAAATCTCTTCCGAGATGTTAAATTCTTCTTTTAATTCTTCAATAATTTGTTCAACCTTAGCTAAGGTGTCTAATTCTGAAGGAAGCTTATGTCTGTGGATAGATGTACTTGCCATCATTTTTCTAACTGGTTAAAATACTCCGAAACTTTATTCTTGTAAAAGCTATTAAAAGTCGGGGGTAAAGTTTTTAATAATTCAAATTCTTTTTCTTTTCGCTTATTATACTCAAAAATTGAGTTTGGGTTACGATTAATTTGGTCAGTAAACTCTACAGCTTCTCTTTTTTCTTCTTTTTCCCTTTCCCTTTCTGCTTTTTCGGACTGAAGCAATCGTGTTAAAATCTCTTGTTGTCTTAGCAATGTTTGAT
>CAYPJC010000025.1:0-13484 GCA_964410855.1 uncultured Flavobacteriales bacterium
TCGCTGGACCCTTTTGCTATCGAAAGCACAGAAATCTTGTTTGGCCCTTGGTCAGTTATTTATGGTAGTGATGCAATTGGTGGAGTAATGAGTTTTCAAACGCTGACACCCAAATTATCATCATCGGATCGAGCTCTGATTTCTGGAAAAGCAAATAGTCGTTTTTCTTCTGCAAACAATGAACGAACAGCTCATTTTGATGTGAATATTGGTTGGAAAAATTGGGCCATGCTAACAAGTATTAGTGCGAATAAATTTGACGATTTACGACAAGGCAGTAATGGCCCCGATGATTACATTAAGCCATATTTTGTGAACCGTATTGATAGTGTTGATCGTGTAATTACACAAGAAGACGCTTTGTTGCAAATACCTTCAGCATATTCACAGACTAATTTAATGCAAAAAGTGCGTTTTAAACCCAATGAAAACTGGGACTTTCAATATGGGTTTCATTATTCTGAAACCACTCCTTATGGCAGGTATGATCGTCACAACCAAGTTAACAATAGCTTGCCAAGATATGCTGAATGGAATTACGGGCCACAAAAATGGATGATGAACCACCTAAGCGTCACACATCAAAAAGAAAATAGTTTTTACGATAAAATGTCACTTCGATTGGCACAGCAATCCTTCGAGGAAAGCAGAATAAGCAGAGATTTCAATAAAGATGATCGGAATGTCCGAGTGGAGAATGTAGAAGCTTATTCGATTAATTTAGACTTTATAAAAGAATTTGAATCTCGACACACATTTTTTTATGGGAGTGAAACTGTTTTAAATCAAGTGAGTTCCAAAGGAGTTAACGAAAATATTGTAACGGGTGAAAAAACAAAAGGTGCAAGCAGGTATCCTAATTCAGATTGGAGTTCGATTGCGGTATATATTAATGATGAGTTTAGCTTAACTGAAAAAATAAAGCTCCAAGCTGGCTTGCGTTACAATCAATTTATTTTAAATGCAGAATTTGATACTAGTTTTTATGACTTCCCTTTTCAAAAAGCTAATTTAAATGATGGTTCATTAACTGGAAGCATCGGTGGAGTTTATAGGCCAAGCGATAAGTGGGTTTTTTCAATGAATTTTGGGACTGCTTTCCGTTCTCCAAATGTCGATGATATTGGAAAAGTATTTGACTCAGAAGCTGGTTCAGTTGTAGTTCCAAATCCTAGTTTAACAGCAGAGTATGCTTATAATATTGATGTTGGAGTCGCAAAAGTATTTGGAAATAGAGTGAAAATAGATTTTACGGCTTATTATACCATTTTGGAAAACGCCTTGGTTCGTCGAGATTTTCAACTTAATGGTCAAGACAGTATCGTCTATGATGGAACCTTGAGTCAAGTTCAAGCGATTCAAAATGCAGCTGTTGCAACCGTTTATGGTATTCAAGCAGGATTAGAACTTAAGCTTCCAAAAGGTTTTTCTTTTTCAGCAAACGCAAACTATCAATTGGGTGAAGAAGAGTTGGAGAACGGAGATAAAAGCCCTTCACGACATGCTGCTCCATTTTTTGGTGTAGCTCGATTAAACTATAATAACAATAAGTTGAGTTTACAACTGAATGTGCAATATCAGTCTGAACGGGACTTCAATAATTTACCTTTTGAGGAGCAAGGAAAAATAGAGATCTACGCTTTAAACAGTAATGGAAAGCCCTACGCTCCAGAATGGTATTCGTTAAATTTTAAAGCAAATTTTCATTTAACATCTGTATTTAATATCAGCTCAGGCATTGAGAACCTAACAGATCAAAGGTATAGGCCATATAGCTCAGGAATTTCCGCTCCAGGAAGAAATTATATTTTGGGGCTAAGCGCAAAGTTTTAAACTAAATTTTATAGTCTACTTTTATTTATATGAATATTGAAATGTTTCGAGAATATTGCTTGACAAAAAAAGGGGTAACCGAAGAGTTCCCTTTTGATGAAAACATATTGGTATTTAAGGTTGTAAATAAGATGTTCGCACTTACTGGAATAAATAATTACGAAAGCATTAATCTTAAATGTGATCCCGAAAGAGCTATCGTTCTTCGAGAAGAGTACGCTGATATTAAACCAGGGTATCACATGAACAAGCAGCATTGGAATACAATTTCTATTCAAGGCAGTGTTCCTTTAGAGTTAATAAAGCAGATGATTGATGATAGTTATATGTTGGTGGTAAAAAAGCTCACAAAAAAAGAGAAAGCAATACTTTCTCTTTTTTAATTTGTACTCTTTCGTAGAATTTAAACTGTGTTCATATTTCTTTATGTGCCACGAAAGACATAACTTGGTATTCTAGTTATTAATTATAATCATGGAAGAATTTAAAAAAGAAAGCCGTTTGTGGAAAGTACTTGTGAAGTACTTCTTACAAGGATTATTTTATGTTTTACCTGTTAGTGTCACCGTTTATGTAATTACATATTTAGTTATTCTATTGGATGGAATAATTAATCTTTCAGTTCCAGGTTTAGGGATTGTAATTATTTTGGTTGCTGTAACATTGGTCGGTTATCTGGGTACTCACTTCTTTCTATCTTATTTTCGTCCGTTTGATAGAGCGATAGAAAGAACACCATTAATAAAAATAATATATACTTCGATGAAAGACATGATGAGCGCTTTTGTTGGTAAGAAAAAACAATTCAAACAACCCGTTCTTGTTAAAATGGGAGAGCACTTTGAAGCTGAAAGATTAGGCTTTGTTACTAAAAACGATCTAAGTGAACTAGGTGTCAAAGGAGATAAGGTCGCGGTCTATTTCCCTTTTTCCTATGCCATTAGTGGCCAAGTATATATTGTGCCTAGAAAAAATATTACCCCCATAAATGCTTCCTCTTCAGATGTAATGAAAATGATTATTTCTGGAGGAGTAACTAAAGTTGAAAGTAATGTCAAAAAATAAAATCACCCTTATTACTATTCTATTGGTGTTATTAGCACCCAATCTGTTTAGTCAAATTCCGACTAATGTAACTGAGACTACAGAGATTATTGGAGATGTCAGCGGCAATTCTTTTCATGTTAGAATTCACCGCGCTTCTAAAAAAGAAATATTGAAGGCGGTGAAATCAATACTTAAAGAAAGAAGCGAGGAAGTGAAAACTAAAGGCGATGAGGTGTATGCAAGCCAATCACTTTTCCCTTTTATAAGTGACCACGAAATAAAGGTTTATGCTAAAGTTAAAGAGTTCAGCGATACAGAGCATGAGCTATATCTCATTTTTTTGAATGGAGACCAAAACATTTCTTCTCAAGCCGACCTAAAAGATTACAATTCAGCAAAAGCATTTCTTTATGAGTTTGCAAATAAGCTTTCTAGAGAATCAAATAAGTCGTTTCTTGCTAATTCAGAAAAAGAGCTATCTTCTTTAGAAAGAAATATTGAAAACTTAAGAAGTGAAAAAACCCGAGATGATGATGCAATAATTAAAAATGGAAAAAAGATTAAGAAAAATGAATCTGACATTAAAAAGCTTGATGATAAAGAAAGCTTAGACGAAAATGCGATTAAAGAGCGGGCTAAAAAAGAGAAGAATATTCTGAGTTTAAAAAGAAAAAATAAGAATTTAAAAAATCGCTTAACTGAAAACAAAAAAGAACAAGATGGCCTTATTGAAAAAATTAAAGAAAAAAGAGCGCTTATTAAAGAGGTTAAGAGCGACATCGAAACATTCGATTAAGCTTTTTTTAATTTGCCTTTATATTGCTTGTTCAAACCCAAAAGGTAACAATCTGGCTGAGTATTCTCAACTCAGTGAAGGTCTTTGGAGAATGACAATGAAGTTAGATGATGGGGCTTTTCTTCCGTTTAATTTTTTATTATTAATGACCGATCAAGGGCAATATGAACTTGAAATCATAAATGGGAAAGAAATCATAAAACTTAAAGACGTTCGTTTAGAAAACGATAGTTTAATTGCTCGATTTCCTGTTTTTGAATCTGAACTCTTATTAAAAATAATAGACTCTAATACGGTTTCTGGCGTTTGGGCAAACCATTATAAAAGTGACGATTACAAACTTGAAGTAAAGGCCAATTTTGGAAAATCTTTTCGCTTTCAAAAGAAGGCATTCCAAAACAAAATTGCTAGAAAGTATCAAGTAACATTCAGTCCAAACACAGAAAATGAATATAAATCTATTGGGCTCTTTAAGCAAGAAGAGGGAAAAGTAACAGGAACCTTCGCGACAGAAACCGGAGACTACAGACACCTTGAAGGGGTGGTTTCGGATGATTCCTTGTACTTATCTACATTTGATGGATCTCATGCCTTTTTATTTAAAGCCGCAATTGAAGATTCCACATTAAACGGAACATTTTGGTCTGGCAGCCATTTTAAAGAACCATGGGTTGCTAAAATTGATAGTACGTTTAGTTTAAGAAACGCAGACTCCTTAACTTTTTTAAAAAAAGGCTATAAGAGTTTTGATTTTTCTTTTCCAAATTCAATTAACGAACTAATCAGTTTGTCCGACTCACAGTTTGACAATAAAGCTGTAATAATTCAAATTATGGGTAGTTGGTGCCCAAATTGTCTAGACGAAATAAAATACCTGAATTCCCTCTATGAAAAATATAATAAAGAAGGGTTAGAGGTTGTTGCAATAGCATTTGAGCGAACAAAAACCAAAGAGAAAGCAATTCAAAACTTAGAGAGACTCAAATTACAAACCGGAGCTAATTATACTTTTCTTCTTGGAGGGGCTACAAGAAACGATAGAGCTGAAGAAAAATTACCTATGTTAAACCATATAATGTCCTACCCAACAGCTATCTTTCTTGATAAGAAGAAAAATATTATTAAAATACATACCGGTTTTTATGGCCCAAGTACAGGTAAGTATTACGATGACTTTACAAAAGAGACAGAAGAATTAGTGCAGTCAATGTTGGCAAAGTAAATCAGTCTAACTCTATTCTTTTAGCTCTATTCGCTATTTCCCAAGCCGTCAAAAACACTAAACGAGTAATTTTTTCTGTTTTCTCAAAATCTATCTTCTCAACAGTGTCTGTTGCTTGGTGATAGTCTTCATGAACCCCGCTAAAATAAAAAATAACTGGAATTCCATTCTTAGCAAAATTGTAATGGTCTGACCTATAATAAAATCGGTTTGGATCGTTCTCATCATTAAATGTATAATCTAACCCTAAATGTATATACGTATTATTTACACTTTCACTTAAATTATGCAAGTCAGAGCTTAGCTTATCTGATCCAATTAAATAGACATAATTACTATCCGTTTTATGCTTTTCATCATATCGGCCGATCATGTCAATATTCAAATTGGCAACCGTATTTTCTAACGGAAATATTGGATGATTGGTATAGTACTTTGACCCTAACAAGCCTTTCTCTTCTCCGGAAACGGGCATTATTAAAATGCTTCTTTGAGGTGGGTTTCCTTCAGCTGCTGCTTTCATAAATGCTTGTGCTATTTCAAGAAGGGCCACTGTGCCCGTTCCGTCATCATCGGCCCCGTTAAATACTACTGAATCGTTTTCCCCAAGATGGTCATAATGAGCAGTGATAACTAATACCTCATCCTTAAACCTCGCTCCTTCTATATAAGCTATAACGTTTTCTCCTTTAAGCTTCTGAGTTGGCTTATCAACACTCATGTTAAAAGATGCGGTGAATTTATCAACCTTCTTTACCCCTTTTTTAGTCAACTTTTTTACACTGGTGTTGCCTATCTTTAAATAGATGTTTGTTGCGCTTTCAGTTAAATATATAATGGGTGTTTCTTTTTTTATGTCATCATTTAACATTGTTTTGGGCTTTTCAAAATGATGCTTGTATTTGAGTAGGTTTTCTTCAAGCTTTGAATTAAACATAAAAATGACTGCTACATTTTTCTCTTTCGCCATTTCAATGCTACCTTCAATAGAACCATCTGTTTCTGTTTCATCATTGTTGTCGTTCCAAATAAAAACTCCTTTGCCTGTAACGTCTGTATTTTCATAGTACATTTCTTCGCCGTTTCCAACAAAAACTATTTCACTATTCCAATCCATTTTTTCATGAATAGAGGGAGAAAAAGTAAAGTCCTTATGCAGTATCAGTTGTTTGTCAGCAATACTTAGCTCTATTCCTTTATTTTCTTGCTCAGTCAAAGGGTAGGTTTGTCGGTAGTTTAATTCGTCGTAATCTTTAACTCCATACTTTTTAAACTCATTTATTAAGTATTGCATTGCTATTTTTTGTCCTGTCTTCCCTGTTTCTCTTCCTTGAAATTCGTCTGATGCAATTATTTTAAGATGTTTTTCTAACTCATTTGCCTTTATTGTTTTAGCATATTTCCATGCTGTGGAATCAACAAGTTGACTAAAACTACTAATGCTTATTAAAAAAATGGCAACTACTAAAATGGTCCTCATAATTATTTCTAAATATTTATTTTATTAACTCTTCTTTCGTGTCTTCCTCCCTCAAATTCAGTTGCTAAAAACACTTGAATACATTTTATCGCTAAATTAATTTCTATAAACCTAGAAGGTATAGATATAATGTTTGCATTGTTGTGTTTTCTTGAAAGTTCTGCTAATTCGGCGGTCCAACATAAAGCTCCTCTTACATTTTTGTGTTTGTTTAATGTCATGTTTATTCCGTTTCCACTTCCACAAATAGCAATACCCATATCATTAACTTTATTCTCTACAGATTTTGCTAAAGGGTGAGCTATATCTGGATAATCACAGCTCTCTTCAGAAGCTGGGCCGAAATCCTCTACTTGATGACCTTTTTCTAAAAGCATCTTTTTTATTTGTTCCTTAAATGCATATCCTGCATGATCTCCTCCTATTCCAACTTTCATATTAACTGTTTTTATTATATATCTAAATTTATTATATCGAATTGAAATATTGTTAGTTTATTGTTAATAAGACGCCTTTATATGTCTAATAAACTTGTCATAACTTCTAACATCATTAGTTGTATAATTACCACAAAAAATCTATTCCAATTATAATTTTTAAAAAATCAAATTTAAGTTTGATTTTTTACCCAATTGTTAACAGTATTTAAACTAAAATATAAGCTATCTTTTTGTAATTTTATTAGACTTATGTATTAATAACAATTTGTTAATTAATACATTTATTTACTTATTATCAAGTTGTTATCCATTCAAAAGTTGTTTAAACAATGTTATCTATTATTAATAACTCACTTGCACAACAAAATGAAGAACTTTGTTTCAACAGAGTTAACGCCCTAGTAGTAATAACTTCTTTTTTAATTTAATTTAAATAAAACAATATCTATTATTATATATGTTGAAAACAATTGCCACTTTTTTCACTCTTTACCCTCTATTTATTTTTGGACAATTTGCTGATACTTCTTCTGCAAATTACAAAGCATATTTTTATAAGAATGGAATAAAATCGAGTGAAGGAATATTTATTAAAGGTAAACCTAATGGTTATTGGATTACTTATTATCAAAGCGGATTAAGAAAGTCAGAAGGAAATAGGAAAAACTTTAAATTAGATAGTCTTTGGAAGTTTTATGATGATAAAGGAAACTTAAAAAATACAATTGAATATAAAGAGGGTTTTAAAAGTGGATTATATATGTATTATGATTCAACGTGTTTTTTAGTAAAAAGTGAACAATATTTGAATGATTTAAAAGAAGGAATTCAATATTTATACTATCCAGACTCTTCAAATATAAAAATAAAAAAATATATTGTTTTTGAAAATAACAAAGAGAATGGATTTGCATATGAATATGCAAAAGATGGGAGGGTAATTACTATTATAAATTATAAAAATGGATTTAAATTATCCTCAGAAATAATAAATAGAAGAGATAAAAATGAGCTTAAACAGGGTATTTGGAAAAATTATTATAGCAACGGAAGATTAAAAAAAGAAGAAAGATTTAAAGATGATTTATTAAATGGTTATTTAAAAAAATATAGTTCAGATGGCAAACTTGAAGAGGCAATTTTATATATAAATGGTGAAAGGCAAAATCAAGAAGATAATCTAGCAGATTTTAATACAGAAAGCACCTATTACTATAATGGAAATTTAAAGTCAACGATATTTTTAAATTTAGCAGGAAAAAAAGAAGGTGTTTCAACTTATTATTCTGAAGATGGCTCTATTGATTCATCAAAAGTTTATAAAAATGGTTATTTATTAAAAAAAGGAAGAATTGATAAAAGGGGATTTGCACAAGGAAAATGGGAAAATTATTATTTAAATGGAAAATTAAAATCTAAAGGAAGTTATAAAAATGGGAAAAAATTTAAAAAATGGGAATACTATTTTACAAATGGAAAATTAGAACAAATAGGATTTTATGATGATAATGGAAAATATACAGGTGAATGGAATTGGTATTATGAAGATGGTAAGTTATTGAGAAAAGAAAATTTTAGAAGAGGAATAGAGGATGGAATGTTGTCAGAATATGATAAATATGGAAAATTAATTACAGAGGGAGAATATTATGAAGGAGAAAAAGAAGGAGAATGGATTTATCAATTAAATGATCATTTAGAGAAAGGAAAATATAGATATGGAGAGAGAGATGGTTATTGGGAGTTTATTTCTGCAAACGAAAAAATTTCTTTCACAGGAAATTATTTAGAAGGAATTCCTGATGGAAAACATAAATATTTTAATAACCAAGGTGTTTTAATACGTGAAGAAAAATACTCTTACGGGGAAAAGGATGGAAAATGGAAATGGTATAATGATGATGGATTTGAAGTAATGACTATAGAATATAAAGACGGGGAGGAAAAAAAAATAAATGGACAAAAAGTAAAATTCTCAGAAGAATAGCTTAGTTAAAGGCAATTGAATCTATATCTTTGATTAATGGCCTTATTTCAAAATTGGTTAAAAAAAGGGATAGTTAATAGATTAAATTTAATTCGAGTAGAATTACTATTTGTAGCGGCTTTTACCTTTTTACTTTCATTTTTATTAGACTATGCAAGTACAATTAAATTTAACGCCGAGATAGCTTTTGTAATCGGTTTTTCCCTTCTTTTATTAATTGTAGCTTCTTTTATAAAATTTTTTCAGAATATAAATATTCGTTTATTTTCATACACTTCCTATTTAGCGGGTGTATTATATACACTATATATTGCTCATACAAACAACTACAATTTAGAATCATTTTTTCTAATATTTTTTGTTTACGGTTTTTACGCAATCACATTAGCTAATCTAAAATTATATTTTAAATTTAATATAATTATTGTATTAACGTTATTAGTTTCTATTTCAATCTTAAGGTTTGAAACAGAAGTGTCATGGATAATAATATTTTTGTCCTTTTTATTTCTCAATTTATTAGGCAAAAGCACCTCATTAACAAGGGAATATTTAAAGAGAAAAATTAAAGAGCGCGACATTATAATGAAGCATGTTTTTAATAATTCTAAAGTAGGAATGTTGTTGGTTGAAAGTGATGAAGAAATAATTTTTGAAGCAAATGAAACAGCAGCAAAAAGCCTAGGTTTTAAATATGGAAGAGAATTAAACGGACTTACAACAAATGATTTAAAAATAAAAGGAAAGAAAATTTTTAACCTAAAAGAGAAAGAAAATAAAAAAAGTATTGAGTTTGATGATGGGAGGATTTTTACAATTTATAGAAAAGAAGCAGATTATAACGACAAAAAATTCAAACTCATTGAATTCAGTGAGTATAAAAATTTAGAAGAATTAAATTTTTCAGAAGAGTTTAAAAAATTAAAAATTTCTTCAGAAGAGAGTTATGAAAATCTTTTCAAGCAAAGTGCATCACTAATTTGTATTATAAGTAAAAAAGGAAAAATACTAGATGTAAGTGATAGATTTCAAGAACTTCTTGGGTATGATAGAGAGGAAATAATAGATGAAAAAGCAAATAGTTTAGATTATATAAATTATGAAAAAGAAAGAAAAATTTTCAATGAAAAGGCTTGGAATGGTGAAGAACAAGTCTTTGAAAAATCGATTGTATCAAAGTCAGGTAAAATAATTCACATTGAAGTAATTCTTAAAAGAGGTAAATATTTTGGGGAAGACGTCTTTATAAGTAATTCGAGAGATATAACGAAGCGAAAAGAGCTAGAAAAAGAAGTTTCTAGGAAAACGAATGAATATGATAATTTACTAGAGTATTCACCAATTAGCATTTTAATAAATGATGAGGATGGAAAAATTATTGACTTTAACCCAGCTTTTTCTATTTTCTTTGGAATAAAAAAGGATAATAAACAGACATATAACTTAAAAGACTTCATTGTTGAGAAAGACATTAAGGAATACTTAGAACAATTGCAGTTATTAAAATCGAAAGAAGACTTTGCCATAGAAATGCAAATAGAATATAAGGTCGATTCTTACCAAAGAAAGTTTGGGCTTTTGAAGACAATAAAACAAAACACTACAGAAGAAAAAAGCGCTATTTTCATTACCCAAATTGTTGACATATCGGATAGGTTTGAGTATGAAATGAAATTAGAAAAAGGGCGGAAAAAATACAAAGACCTTATTGATAATTCAATTATTGGAATCGCTATATTAAAAGAAGAAGAAGTTGTATTTGTAAACAAGAAAGCGCTAGAAATTTTAAAAATAGATGATGAAAAAAGAATACTAGGAAAGAAGAGAAGTGATTTTGTTAAAGAAAAGGATAAAGATGATTTAAGCGATCACTTTATTGATTTAAAAAACAGAAAGAATACACCATTAAGAGAATTTACAATAAATAACCCAGATGGAGAAAGTATCTCGGTGGAGATTAAGCTAACATTAATTGAATACGAAGGAGATGAATGTACCCTTATCTCATTTATAGATATACAAGACAGAAAAGAAGTAGAGTTTGCTCAAAAGAAAATCAAGGAAACAACTTCTGTTAATGAATCTCTTCAATTACAGCTAGAACAGAATCGCCTAATACAGAAGCGTCTTCAAAATGCTCAATCATATTCAGCAGGTGTTATAGAAAGCTCCATGGATATGATTTTCACAACAGATGTAAGTGGAGCATTAATCTCACTAAATTCTGCCGCTAAAACCAAGCTTAACTTAGAAGAATTAGACTTTAAGAATAAGAAATTTGGAATTCTTTTTAAAGAAAAACTTATTGAGAAAGAAATTTTAAAGCAATTGACTTTAAAGAAGGCATACTCAGGAGAAGTTGAAATGATAAAGAAGGACGGTTCTGCATTTATTGCTTTTTTATCAATTAGTTACTTATTCAATACAGATGGCGCTTTTCTCGGAATGATGGGAATAAGCAGGAATATTTCAGAAATAAAAGAAAAAGAACATGAAATAAAAGCTCAAGCTTCAAAATTAGCCAGTATTATAGAAAGCAGCTCACATTACTTTTTCACTATAAACAGAGAGCTTTTAATTACGTCTTTTAATAAGCTTTTTGAATTAGATGTAAAGGAGAATATAGGGGCTAAAGTATCGTTGTTTGATAAATTTAATAAACTATATAAAGAAGGGGTTGTAATATCCGCAAATGAAGTTGAAAAGTTTTGGGAGAAAAAATTTGATGAAGTTTTTAAAGGAAAGTCTACTAAATTTGAAATTGAAAGAAAATCAATTAAGGGGGATATATTTTATAGAGAGATCTTTTTAAATCCGATATACTCAGAAAATGGAGAAATAAATGAGGTCTCAGGTATTGGACACGATACTACAGAAAAAAGGCTTTATGAAAAAGAACTAAAAAAGTCACTTGGAGAGAAGGAGGTTTTGTTAAAAGAGGTTCATCACAGGGTTAAAAACAACATGCAAGTTATTTCAAGTATTTTGAATCTTCAAAGCGCTTATGTGGAAGATAAATATATTATATCTGTTCTTAATGAAAGCCAAAATAGAATTAGAGCAATGGCTTCTATCCATGAAAGACTTTATAGAACAAATAACTTTTCTGACATTAAATTTTCATCTTACATTGAGGATCTTGCAGAAAACCTAATTAATACATACGAGTTATCAGACTCTAAAATTGACTTAAGTTGCGATGTAGAAGAAGTCTTTCTTACATTGAATATGTCAATTCCTTGTGGATTGATAATAAATGAATTAATTTCGAACTCACTAAAGTACGCTTTTAAGGGTATAGACAAAGGAAAGATTATGCTTTCGCTCAAAGTGAATGGAGAAGAATTAGAGCTTGTTGTCCAAGATAACGGAGTAGGAGTCCCTAAAGACATGGATATTGAACAAACGGACACCTTGGGGCTGCAATTAGTTTCTACATTGGTAGAGCAAATAGAAGGAAAGATAACTTTAGATAGAACAAAGGGAAGTAAATTTGTAATTTTATTTAAGAGTAAGAACGAAGAATAGTGAAAAAAAAGATTCTAATTGTCGAAGATGAAGCCATAGTTGCAAAAGACATATCTGTTTGCTTGCAAAAAATTGGTTATGAAGTAATGGGAACTTTTGCTAAGGGAGAGAAGGCCTTAACATTTTTAGAAGAAAATAAGCCCGACCTTGTGATAATGGATATTATGCTGGCAGGTAAAATTTCGGGAATTGATGCATCAGCAAGCATAAAAACTAAATATGACATACCGGTTGTTTTTTTAACAGCTTATGCAGATGAAAAAACAATAAGTAAAGCAAAAGTTACAGAGCCATACGGATACGTTATTAAACCATTTAAGGAGATTGATTTAAGAACATCAATTGAAATGGCGCTTTACAAATTCAAGAAAGAAAAAGAAAAGTTAGCAGGAATAGAAACCTCAAGCCTTAAAAGGCAATCTTCAATATCGACGGAATTTATCTATGTAAAGTCTAATTCTAAATTAGTAAAAGTTAAAAATTCAAACATTTTGTATATTGAAGCTTTAAAGGATTATGTAATAATTCATACGACTCAAGAAAAGTTCACGATTCACTCAACAATGAAGGATATTGAAAAGAAGCTACCGCTTGAATCATTTATGAGGGTGCATCGATCATTCATTCTTAATTTGAAGAAAATAAAATCAATTGATAGCTCAATAGTCATTATTGAAGACAGCGAAAAGAAAATTCCTATCGGAGGCTCTTATCGTGAAAGCTTATTTAAAAAGCTTAATCTAGCCTAAAAAGAAAGGAAATCCCTTATTTCTTATTAAACCTACCCAGGCCAAGCTCAGCATGCAAGGGTTTTTTTAACTCTATGTGATCAATGAGTTCATTTGACAGAAGCGGTGCCATGAAGCACCCTCTTGAACCTAGTCCATTAAAAATGTAATAATTTTCTTTCTCAGGATGAGAGCCCAACAATGGTCTTCTATCTTTAACCGAGGGCCTTATTCCCGTTAACTCTTCAGTTATTTCATACTCAATATCAATCATTTCTTTTAATTGATTTTTTAATGTTTCAATTTGCTTTTTGTTAGGGTTTTCGTCCTCCCAATTCCACTCATAAGTAGCCCCAACTTTATAATTGCCTTTTGAAACGGGTAAAACAAAAACCTTCTTCTTTAGAATAAAACCTGTTTTTA
>CAYPJC010000026.1:0-13417 GCA_964410855.1 uncultured Flavobacteriales bacterium
TTTAAAAGAAGCATCTTATAAAGAAGTAATCGATCAAGTACATAAAGATTCCTTTTACTTGACCTTTTATTTTCAAGGAGAGCCATATATTAATAAGGATTTTCTATCGATGGTAGAATATGCTAATTCCAAAAATATCTATACCGCAACATCTACCAATGCGCATTTTCTGAATGATGTCAATGCTAAAAGAACTGTAGAGTCTGGCTTAGATCGTTTGATTATTTCTATTGATGGGAGTACTCAAGAGGTTTATGAATCTTATCGAAAAGGGGGGCAATTAGCTAAAGTAATTGAAGGCACTAAAAATATTTTAAAGTGGAAAAAGGAGTTAGAATCAAGGACGCCTTATGTTATTTTTCAGTTTTTAGTGGTAAAGCCCAATGAGCATCAAATTGAAGATGTGAGAGCAATGGCAAATGAATTAGGAGTGGATGAATTGAAACTGAAAACTGCTCAGATTTATGATTATGAAAACGGCAATGCCCTTATTCCAACTATTGAGAAGTATTCAAGATATAGAAAAAGGGAGGACGGGACTTACTTCATTAAAAATAGTCTAGAAAATGCGTGTTGGAAAATGTGGCACTCTTGCGTAATTACTTGGGATGGTAAAGTAATCCCTTGTTGCTTCGACAAGGATGCTAATTTTAGTCAAGGCTCTTTAGAAAAGCAAACATTCCAAGAAATTTGGAAAGGCGAAAACTACAAAAGCTTTAGGTCTACGCTTTTAAAAGGCAGAAAACATATAGAAATATGTAAGAATTGCTCGGAAGGCACTAAAGTTTGGGCGTAACACAAATTAAGGCTGTCTCAATTTGAAAGAAAACCCCATAGAAAGAGGTGGGAGTTAATTTTTTAAAGTTCAACTTTTTTTATTCCAAAGTTCAAAGTGGCTTTCAAGAAAAGTAACATGGATATTCCCATTAGAACATGAGCAATATCCATATGATTAAACCATTTCCCAAATGCAAGTTGCTGATTAAATACAAGTGCTGTTATTGCAGAAAAACCTATGCCTATTAAGATGAATTTACTTCCTTTATTTTCTTTTTTGATAGTCAAAACAGTATGCAAAGTGGTTGAGATAAAGAGCATTCCAAATGTTGCATGAAGTTGTACATACTTCAAGTCTTTTGTAATGGCGATTAAAGTAAAAGAAATTACGGAGCCTAAGACAGCAATTCCAATCAATAACTTAGAGTTTTTTTGATTTAAAAATGATCGAGAAAGTTTTATTGCTGCCAACTCAAATAAAAGAATAGCAACTGTGCTAATTAGCCATCCAGGAAGTTTCCCGTTTAGGCCTAATACATATTGAAAGGCATGTCCGCAAATTCCTCCAAAGAATGTTGAAAGGCCCATCAGTAAAAAATAAATAGATAGATAATGCCTTAAGCTTCCTGTTTCTAGTTTTTTCCGTGTATGAAAGAAAGCATAAAAAC
This sequence comes from uncultured Flavobacteriales bacterium, assembly GCA_964410855.1. GTDB lineage: Bacteria > Bacteroidota > Bacteroidia > Flavobacteriales_E > Vicingaceae > JAVJQS01. The sequence continues at coordinate 1,446 of CAYPJC010000026.1, forward strand.
AAATAAGCGTTACAAAAATATCAGTAAGGGTTGTAATAGGTTCTTGAATTCTAAGACCCCATAGAAATATATCTGGATTTTTTAACAAAGGAATAAATTAAAATTAAATCAAGTATTTTCCAACAATTGGCATTCTCCTTCCCATTCCAAAAGCTTTTTCAGATATTCTTAATATTGGAGGGGCTTGATGCCTTTTGTATTCATTAATGTTTACCATTTTAAGGATTCGTTTTACAAGATTTTCATCATACCCGAGTGAAATAATTTCTGATGGGCTTTGTTGGTTTTCAATGTAGGCTCTTAAAATTTTATCCAATATTTCGTAATCGGGTAGGGAGTCCGAATCTTTTTGATCAGGTCGTAATTCAGCCGAAGGCGGTTTTGTAATTATATGATTTGGGATAACTTCCTCATTTCTATTGATGTAATTGGATAGTTCAAATACTTCAGTTTTATATAAATCTCCTAAAATTGAAATTCCACCACTCATATCTCCATATAAAGTTCCATAACCAACAGCTAATTCACTTTTATTGGAGGTGTTTAACAAGATAGTTCCAAACTTATTAGTGTGTGCCATCAATAAGGCGCCTCTTGTCCGAGATTGAATGTTTTCTTCGGCAATACCAAAATTGGTTCCACGAAATAATGGATCAAGCTGTTTTTCGAATGCATTGTAAATTGTTTCAATTTCGATAATGTGAGATTCACAACCTAAGTTTTTACATAGTTCTAAGGAATCTTCGATAGAATGATTGGAAGAAAACTGGGAAGGCATCAAGATTGGGATAACATTTTCTTTTCCTAACGCCTTTACAGCTAAGACTAATGTTAAAGCAGAATCAATACCACCGCTCAAACCAAGCGTGGCAGTTTTGAAATTTAATTTATTAAAGTAGTCTTTTATTCCTAAAATTAGAGCAGCTTCAATACGTTCATACTTTGACTTTTCTTTTAATAAAATTGGATCTTGAGGCTCTTCGCTATTATAATATCCTATCGATTCTTCAAAGAATGGGAGTTGGTTAATAAGTTCTCCCTTTTTATTTACCACACATGAGCCGCCATCAAAAATCAATTCTGTTTGGGCGCCAACATGATTAACATAATAGATTGGTAGCCCATACTTTTTTGCATTTGCTTTGAAGACCTCCTGCCTTTTTTCTGCTTGATCTTGAGAAAAAGGAGAAGCAGCAATGTTGATGATAAAGTCAGGGCCTTCTTTAATTAGCTTATCTAGCGGAGAATTAGGGTATTTAACATGGTCGCCAACATTCCAAATATCTTCACAAATAGTCAGAGCAATAGTTTTGCTTTTATATTTAATAGAATAGCATTCTTCCTCTGGCTGAAAATACCTGCTTTCATCAAAAACATCGTAGGTTGGTAGTAAACTTTTACTAAGGAGTGATTTTATTTTACCATTTTCAATAAAATACGCTGTATTCTTTAATCGCCTTCCTTCTTTTTTATCGTTAAATGTTGGCGACCCAATAATTGCAGCAATACCATTACAGTAAGTAGCAATGTATTTGATTGCACTGTTGCATTCAGAGATGAAGTCATCAAATTCTAAGAAATCTCTTGGTGGGTATCCGCTTATAGCTAGTTCAGCAAAGACAATTAAATCGGCTTCTGCCTGTTTTGCTTTCTGAATTGCAGCAATAATCTTATTTTGGTTTGCCTCAAAGTTACCTATGTGGTAATTGAGTTGAGCTAAGGCAATTCTCATTCAAATATTTTCCGTTTAGTTAGAATAAAACTCCCAAATTCAACACAATTGACTTGTTGAATGCTTTGATATTTTTATCTTTTGCACCAGTTGCATTTCCATTGGCATCCTCGTTATAGCCATCACCATCAAAGATATTTGTTAGGCCATTATCATAGGTAACTCCAAATACTAGAGATGTATTGCCAGAAATATTATACTCTGCGCCCAGTCCTACCATTAGGCTTGCTCTTATCAGATTAGCTTCACTATCAAAACTGATGTCTTCCTTACTTGAAGTGCCATCACTACCAGGGTAATTAAAATCAGTATCTGCCTTTGTATCATATAAAACAGCACCAGAAAAGCCAAACTGCCCATAATACTTCATATATCCAATTTGATTCGTTTTTAATTTTAAGGTAAGAGGAATTTGTATATAACTAAATCGAATATCTGCAGATGTACGCCCTTGTTCGTCCCCCGGAGATAAATTGTTAACATCTTGCATATCAGGATAGTTAAACTTTGCCCCCAAGTTTAATAAATTAACCCCAGTGGAAATCGAATAATTATCGGCAATGTTAAAGTCTGCAATAATGCCATAGCTAAAGCCTATTTTCGATCCATCACTTTCAATAGTCTCAGATTCAGCTTGCACCCAGCCTATATTTGGAGAAAAGTGAAAGCCTAACTGAAATTTCTTCTGAGCAAAGATTAAAGTACTAAATACCAAAAGGCAGACTAGAGCTGTTGTCTTTTTCATAATTTTGATGTATTTAATTTATTGCAAATTTAAGCGGTTTTTATTGATTATGAAGCAGAAGGTTTTTCATTTTGTTATATGTTTTATTCTTTTATTTCAGATAGGCTGTAATAAAAGCAAGTGGGAAGTTGATGTCTCAAAGTCTGAATTTAGGATGAGCTTTAATCGTTTTGAACAAGACCTTTTTGATGTAGGAACAGGAGGGATTTCTATTGAAGAACAAGAAGAATTAAAGTTAAATTATATTCGTTTTTTACCCCTTTACCTTGATGGAGTAATGAGTTTTGGGTCACCCAATACTGGCAACACTTGGGAAAAAGTTGCTGAATTTATTGATAATAAGGATATTAATGAATTATTTAAAACAGTTGAAAAAGCTTATCCAAAAGGAAGTCTTGAAATTGAAGCTGAAGAGATTTCAAATGCTTTTTATAGGTATAATTATCATTTTTCTTCTAAACAAGTCCCCCAATTAGCTACAATGATATCGGCATTTAACTACTCTATGGTTACAGATGATAGTTTATTGGTAGTAGGATTAGATAATTATTTGGGTTCTGATTTTGAATTATATCCTAAAATAGGTGTTCCTCAATTTAAGTTCAAGCAATTTGATCGAAAATTCTTGGTTTCAGATGCAATTCAGGCATGGTTGACAACAGAGTTTGAATCTGAGGGAAGTAAGAACATGTTAGAACAAATGATTTTCCAAGGAAAAATTTCATTTCTTTTACAAGCTTTATTGCCTTTAAAAGCACCTCATCTTTTTTTTAATTACGAGCAAGATGAACTTAAATGGTGTGAAGATAATGAGAGCCAAATTTGGTTTCATTTTGTGGATATGGATTTACTTTACACCATGGAAAATTTTCAGATTCGCAAATACATGGGCGACGCACCATTTATTAGTGGCTTTCCAGAAGGCTCGCCTGGAAGAGTTGGGCAGTGGATTGGATTTAAAATTGTCGACTCATACATGAGAAACAACCCAAAGCAAAGTCTGAAAAATTTAATGGAGCTAACTGATGCAAATAGATTGTTGCAAGAGTCAAATTATAAACCAAAAAGATAATGGGAAAAGAGTCTGAAATAAGATTTAAGATTAAACTGGATGAAAATCAAGTTCCAGAGAAAATAGAATGGGAAGCAGATGATTCTGACAAAATTGGGAAGAATAGTAGTAAAGCAATAATGCTTGCCTTATGGGATGAAGAAGAGAATAATACTTTGAGAATTGATTTATGGACCAAAGAGATGATGGTGGATGAGATGAAAAAATTTACAACTCAAAACATTATTACCTTAGCTGATGTATTCGAAAGGTCTACTGGAGAAACAGAAAGGGCCAAGGAAATTCGCGAATTTGGCAAGAATTTAGCAATTCAACTCGGAGTTTTAGGCTCATAAGAATTATACTTGCAATACATTTAGCTTAATTCTATTTTTAAAATACATTGAATTTATGGCAAATCAGAATAAAAAGAAGACTGGTATTAGAGTTAAAACTTCTTATGTATCAACTATAATAAGCATTTCATTAGTCTTATTTATGCTTGGCTTACTCGGCATCATTTTGTTGAATGCCAAGCTTATATCGGATCACGTGAAAGAAAATATTGGATTTTCTTTGTACTTGAAGGATGATTTATCTTCATCAGAATTAGGTAACATAAAAAAAATATTAACTGAAAAGGAATACACTCAGAGAATTGTATATGTTGGTAAAGATGAAGCAGCAGAAATCTTGAAGAAGGACCTTGGAGAAGATTTTGTTGAATTTTTGGATTACAATCCTTTAATGGCCAGTATTGATTTATACATAAAAGCTGAATTTGCTGAAGAGAGTAGTATTGCTCTAATAATTTCTGAGCTACGAAAATTGCCAGCGGTTAAAGAAGTCGCTTACCAAAAGGATCTAATTTCAGCTGTTAACACCAACATTAAAAAAATTGGATTTGTGCTTTTAGGGTTCAGTATATTATTACTAATTGTTGTTATAGCTCTGATTAATAACACCATTCGATTAGCTATTTATTCTAAAAGGTTTTTGATTAAAACGATGCAGTTGGTTGGAGCGACAGGCGGATTTATTCGGAGGCCTTTTGTTGGAAGAGGCATGCTAAATGGGCTTTTTAGTGGTGTAATTGCAATATTGCTCCTTCTGGGGGTTATGTATAGTTTAAATAATAATATTCCCGAATTCATTGAATTACAAAACTTTAACGTTTACCTTGTTTTATTTGCAATCGTAATTGTTTTAGGAGTATTAATTTCGTGGGTATCAACTTCCTTGGCAGTTAGAAAGTTTCTTAGAATACAAAGTGGAGATATATATTAATTATCATTATGAGTAATAAACAAAATACAGAATTGGCCTTTGGTAAAGAGAATTACCGTCTTTTTATTGCAGCCTTTATAATTGTGATTATTGGATATTTGCTAATGGTTGGAGGAGGCTCCGATGACCCTGCAGTGTTTAATAAGGATGAACTATTTTCATTTAGAAGAATAACCTTAGCCCCTCTAGTCGTTTTATTTGGCCTCGTTCTTGGCATGTATGCGATTTTGAAAACCCCGAAAGATTATAAACAAGAGGGGGAAGTTTAAATTTTTCCTGACTCTATGTTAGACTTTATTGACGGGGAGACTATCTTAATAGACAAACCCTTAGAATGGACATCATTTGATGTCGTTAATAAATTAAGGTATAAATTAAAAAAACTTACTGGTCTTAAACGTTTAAAGGTTGGTCATGCAGGGACTCTAGATCCCCTGGCTACAGGATTGCTGATTATTTGTTCAGGAAAGAAGACAAAGACAATAAGTTCAATTCAAGGTCTTACTAAAGAATATACTGGTATCATTCAACTTGGGGGGACAACACCATCTTATGACTTAGAAACAGAAATTGAGAATGTAAAAGAGTTCAATCATTTGAAAAAGAATGAGATAAACGAGATTGCCAAATCTTTTTTAGGCGAACAAAGTCAGTTGCCTCCAATATTCTCAGCTAAAAAGATTAATGGAACTCGTGCATACATAAGTGCAAGAAAAGGTGAGCAACCTGAAATGAAACCCAAGATAGTGAATATCTATAGTTTTAATATAGAAAAGATTGATTTACCTTTCATTGAATTTAGAATTGAGTGCTCAACTGGGACTTATATACGTTCGATTGCAAATGATTTTGGGCAAAGACTTAAAGTTGGAGGATTTTTGAAAGCTCTTAGAAGAACAAAGATTGGGGATTATTCCGTAAATAATTCTATCCTTATAGAAGACTTTGACAGTTTTCTAGAAACTTAGCAAAGCTTAATCTCAATTTTGTTAACTTTGCGTCTTAATTTTTTTGCATACAAATCACCTAAAATCGAAACATAGTGGGAATGAAACTTTCAAAGTTCAAATTTGATTTACCAGAAGAGTTGTTAGCTGAGTATCCAGCAGACGTTAGGGATGAATCAAGATTAATGGTTATCAATCGAAAAGAAGGCACTATTGAACACAAAATGTTCAGGGATATCTTAGACTACTTGAATGAGGGTGATGTTATGGTAATGAATGATACCAAGGTTTTTCCTGCGAGACTTTATGGGAATAAAGAGAAAACTGGAGCTAAAATTGAAGTCTTTCTACTGAGAGAACTGAATCGTGATAATTTGCTTTGGGATGTTTTAGTTGACCCAGCAAGAAAAATACGAATTGGAAATAAGCTTTATTTTGGCGACGATGACTTAGTTGCAGAAGTAATTGACAATACAACTTCTAGAGGAAGAACTTTAAGATTTTTGTTTGATGGTACACACGAAGAATTCAAGAAAATCATTAAAAAATTAGGGGAAACTCCAATTCCGAAATATATTAAAAGAGAGGTTGAGCCTGAAGATGAAGATAGATATCAAACGGTATATGCTAAAAATGAAGGAGCGGTAGCGGCTCCTACAGCAGGTCTGCATTTTAGCAAGCAATTGATGAAGAAATGTGAAATAAAAGGAATAGAATTTGCTCCTGTTACTTTACATATAGGCCTAGGGACCTTTAGACCAGTTGAGGTTGAAGATTTGACAAAACACAAGATGGATTCTGAAGAAATGGAAATTCCAGACATCACTGTAAAAATTGTTAATGACGCTAAGAAAAGAAAAAACAAGATTTTATCTGTAGGTACAACAAGCATGAGATCCTTGGAAACTTCTGTATCAACTGATGGGTTTTTGAAGCCATATAAAGGATGGACGAATAGATTTATTTTCCCTTCTTTTGAATTTAGTATTGCTGATATGATGGTAACGAACTTCCACATGCCTGAGTCAACTTTATTGATGATGACAGCTGCATTTGGTGGATATGATTTAATTATGGAAGCATATAAAACAGCAATAAAAGAAAAATATAGATTTTACAGTTATGGAGATGCCATGCTGATTATTTAAGGTGGAACAATATGTTATCATAGTTGCCGGAGGCAAAGGCCTTAGAATGGGAAGTGACGTTCCTAAGCAGTTCATAGAGCTCCAAGGTCAAGCAATTATTATTCGTACTATAAAAAAATTTAAACAAGTCTTGCCAAATGCAAGGCTTGTTTTAGTTTTACCTAAGACTGAAATAGAAAGGTGGAAATTATTATCGGAAAGATTTTCTTTATCTGATATTTCTATAGCTTATGGCGGCAAGAATAGATTTGAATCTGTTAAATCTGGCCTTAAAGAAGTAAGTCCCAATTCTATTGTAGGCATACACGATTCAGTGAGACCTTTTGTAAGTGAAGAAACAATAAAATCTTGTTTCCAAGCGGCAGAACTAACAGGTAATGCAATTCCTGTAATTGAATTGAACGATTCTATAAGGAAAATAAAATCGAATGAGTCATTTGCAGTTGATCGCTCTGATTACAGATTGGTGCAAACTCCACAGTGTTTTCAGGCTGAAATGATTTTGGATGCCTATTCTCAAGAATATAATAATTCCTTTACTGATGATGCCTCAGTTGTTGAATCTAAGGGAGTTAAAATTAACTTAGTCCAAGGAAATATTGAAAACATTAAGATTACAAATCCAACGGATCTTATTTGGGCGGAAAGCTTTTTAAGTGCTTTAAATTAGCTTAGTTTAAAAGCTAAACAGTAGATTTGTTTTAACATACCTTTTTAATAATGTCGAAAAGACTCGGAATTTTGAAAACCTATAAGCTCTATATCGATGGAAATTTCTCTCGAACAGAATCTGGTCGCTATTATGTTGCAAAAGGACCAAATGGAGAAGTTTTAGGGAATTGTTGTCTCGCTTCACGAAAAGATTTTCGGAACGCCATTGTTGCTGCTAGAAAAGCTCAAGGGCCATGGGCTGAAAGGTCTGCCTATAACATAAGTCAGATTTTATATAGGATTGGAGAAAACTTCGAAAGTCGAATGCAAGAAGTTGCGGAACTTCTTGTAAAGGAAGATGGAATTTCGATATCAAAAGCTACCAATCAACTAGAAAAAGGGATTGATCGAATTATTTACTTTGCAGGATGGGCAGATAAATACCAACAAATATTTAGTAGCGTGAATCCTGTGGCTAGCAGTCATTTTAACTTTTCAATGCTTGAGCCTACGGGGGTAGTTGCCTCTATATGTGATGAAAAGAGCAGATTCTTAGGTTTGATATCAGCAACGATAGTAACAATTTGTGCAGGAAATTCAATTGTTATATTAGCCAATCAAAATTCACCCTTAAGTGCAATCACTTTCGCCGAAATCTTGCATCATTCTGATGTACCTTCAGGTCTTGTAAATATTTTAACCGGGACAAAAGAAGAGCTGGAAGAACAGTTTGTATCGCACATGGATGTGAATACATTGTTACTAATAGGAGATGATTTTAGCCGAGAGCAAATTGATAAAGTGGCTTCTGAGAACTTAAAGAGGATTAGACAATGGCCAAGTGAATTTATTGCAGGTGATGAATTGGAGTCTCCATATTCTCTAAAAGACTTGTTAGAGGTAAAAACAACATGGCACCCTATAGAGCAAATTGGTGGCGCAAAAGCAGGATATTAAAAATGATCTTAACTCCTTCTATTATAGTCATACTAGTTGCTATTGTTTTTTTGCTCTCGGCACTTTACCTTGAATGGTTTAGACCAACAGTCACTTTTTTTATAGCCATACTATTTCTAGTTATTGCAGGAGTTTTAACTCCATCAGAGGCTATTCACGGATTTGCGAATGAACAGCTTGCAGTTATTATTATCCTTTTGATGATCAGTGATATGTTCAGAAAGTCCTCTGTGGTGAATGTTTTGTTCAAACGGTTGTTTGGACATCAAAAAAGAGTAGGGGCTTTTAAGTTAAGTATGATGTCTGTAGTGGCTTCTTTCTCAGCATTTTTTAATAATACGCCTTTGGTAGCTATGATGATGCCCTACATTAACTCATGGTCGAAGGAAAATAATGTAGCTCCTTCTAAATTGTTAATTCCATTGTCTTACGCTGCCATTCTAGGTGGTTGTGTTACGCTGATTGGAACAAGTACAAATTTGATCGTAAATGGATTAGCAATAGATGCAGGTTTTGAATCCCTGTCCATCTTTGACTTCTCAATAGTTGGCGTACCAATGTTAATTATTGGAATTATATATTTGACTGTTTTTAGCGACAAATTGTTACCTCATAAGGGTAATCATGAAAAAGAGGAGAGTAATCAAAATCGAGAATATTTTATTGAAACTATTGTAAAAAAGGGATCTCAATTGATTTCAAAATCAATTGAATATGGAGGTTTAAGAAGTTTAAAAGGACTTTATTTAGTAGAAATTGTAAGAAATGAACGAAGCATAAGCCCAGTCGCTCCTGAATTTATATTGGAAGAAGAAGACACCTTAATTTTTGCAGGAGAAACAACTGTTGTTGAAGAGATTAAAAATAATAACTTGGGTTTAACTCTCCCAAAAATGGTTGAGCGGATGATTGCTAAAAAAGCGAGTATAAATGAGGTTGTTGTTTCATTTAATTCTTCATTAATTGGTAAGAAAGTAAAGGATTCGGATTTTAGAGCAAGGTTTGATGCTGCTATTGTAGCCATTCATCGTAATGGGGAAAGGTTGAGTGGTAAAATTGGAGAAGTAGAGCTAAAATCAGGGGATGTCCTTTTGGTTTTTAGTGGCAATGATTTTTTAAGCAGAAGTAAAACCAACCAAGCCTTTTATGTACTTACTCATATTGAAGAACCTGAAGAAATCAATGTATTAAAAGTATCAGCAGTTTTTGCTGCCCTTTTATTGGCAATTGGAATCTCTGCAACTACTTCTATTTCTCTTTTAATATGTCTGTCTTGTGTGTTGTTGTTAGGGATAATGTTGAATATTATGCCTTTAAATGAAATTCGAAAGGGATTAGACTTTGATTTAATTTTACTTATTGCTTTTGGTCTTGGATTCGGCAAAGCAATGACAAATTCAGGTGCTTCAATCTATTTAGCAGATTTATTCATGGTTTTTAATCAGTACCTCAATCCATTTTTCTTTTTGATGTTAATCTTCCTTATCACAAATGTATTAGCAGCATACATCACAAATAAAGCAGCAGTTGCAATACTTTTTCCAATTTCAACAGCCATTGCTATTGAATTAGGCTTAAACCCTATTCCATTTATTTTAATCGTTTCTTTTGGAGCTGCCGCAAATTTTATTACTCCAATCGGCTACCAAACTAATTTAATGGTATATGGAAGCGGAGGATATTCCTTTAAAGACTTTATGAAAATAGGTTGGCCACTAACTATTTTGTATATGGTTGTGAGTGCCTCAATTTTGGCTTGGCATTATAATCTCTATTAATATTCCAATTTCTAGAGTCATTAGAATATTAACTAATCGAGCGCAACTTTAGTTACATAAATTCGAATAAATTATTTATTAATTTGCATTTAAATTATTTTATGGATTATATAATGGAACCTTGGCCATGGTATATCTCTGGCCCAGCCATAGCTTTAGTTATGTTTTTGCTCTTAATGATGGGCAAGCGATTTGGAATGTCTTCTAACCTTAGAACTCTTTGTGCCATATGTGGTGCTGGTAAAAGCGCTAAATTTTTTCAATACGATTGGAAATCGCAAAAGTGGAACCTAATAGTAGTCGCGGGTGTAATTATCGGCGGTTTTATTGCAAACAATTTCTTAAGTAATGATTTGGCTGTTGAAATTAACCCTGAAGTTAAAAAAGAACTAATAGAGTATGGGTTTGCAGATGCTTCTGAAGCATTTTTACCTTCTAAATTTTATTCTGCTAAATCTTTAGAAAAGGTTGAAACTTGGATAATTTTAATTGTAGCAGGTGTACTAGTTGGATTTGGGACAAGGTATGCTGGAGGTTGTACGTCAGGTCATGCTATTTCTGGCTTGAGTGCTCTACAGTTGCCTTCTTTAATTGCTGTTGTTGGGTTTTTTATTGGAGGAATAATTATGATTCATTTAATATTTCCACTAATTTTTTAAAACATGAGAGTAATTTATTTTCTTCTAATAGGAATATTTTTTGGTATTGTATTAATCAAGTCCGAAGCTGCTTCTTGGTTTAGAATTTATGAAATGTTCGAGTTTAAGTCATTTCATATGTTTGGAATTATTGGATCAGCAGTTGGCTTAGGAATTGTAATAACTCAACTTATAAAAAGATTAAAACTCAAGTCATTCTATGGGGCAATAATTACAATTGACAATAAAGAAAAGTCTTTAACTAGATACTTAGTTGGAGGAACTTTATTTGGCCTCGGGTGGGCTTTGGCTGGTGCATGTCCTGGCCCTATGTTTGTATTACTAGGAGCTGGATTTTGGCCAATTCTTATCGTATTGATTTCAGCTACTTTTGGGACCTATATTTATGGAGTTTTGAAGGACAGGTTGCCTCATTAAAACCTGTAAGAGCTAACCGATGTTGTCAATGGCTTTTAGATTTGTAGCTTTTTCAAAAAAGTGGTGAAGAATTTGGAGGTGGTTTTTACCTATTTTTTTTCCATTAGCTGAAGCTATGTAGGTCACAAGTATTAATAATAATCCAATTGGAACCAGCCATAAAATTTCAGCAGGCTTTTCTAATGATAGTTTAGCTAGCCCTACCATTGCGGTGATTAGAGTGCTAAAACCAAGTATAGTATAAAGAAACATAAACATAGTCCACACAGAAGGTTTGGGACCATAAAGCCCTCTGATTGATGTTTTATCGCCTTCAAGCTCCATACTAAGGCTTAGTTGAGGCGACCAAAAATGTTGCATTTTTTTACTGATTTTTATTACAGAGTAGCCATATGCAACGCTTCCATAACAAGGGTAATTTTGCCTTTTTAACTCAGACTTTAATAGTTCTTCGATTTCATCAACACTTAGATGGGTTTCTATTAAAAATCGTGGTCTAACCGCATTTATTTTTTCTTTTTTGTCCATAGCAACGCTAAGATATAAACTTCCCAAAACTATTGGGGTTATTTTAACTGCTCATTAGTTTTTTGCTCAATA
>CAYPJC010000027.1:0-13220 GCA_964410855.1 uncultured Flavobacteriales bacterium
ATAACTGGTGGAGGTCTATTGCAAGGCGAAGAATATGCTGTGGAAATGGAAGCTGCTGCAGCTGACAAAGCTGAAATGATGGCAAATTCTACTGAAAGTGTTACGGAAAATAATGTAATCTACTTGGTAGATGCACCTAGTATAGAAAAAGGATCTGCAATTTATCAAGGAAATTGTGCTACCTGCCATGGTCAGCTTGGTGGGGGTGGTGCAGGACCAAATCTAACAGATGAATATTGGGTTCATGGCGGAGGAATTCAGAATGTATTCAAGTCAATTAAATATGGAGTTCCAGCTAAAGGAATGATCGCTTGGCAAAGTCAGTTTAGTCCTAGTCAAATACAACAGGTTTCAAGTTTTGTTTTAAGTCTTCAAGGAAGTAATCCTCCTGGCGGAAAGAATCCACAAGGTGAAATTTACATTGAAGAGAACTTAAGCAATCCTGCAGACTCTTCACGTTCAGATACTGCTGTAATAGATGAAGAATAGATGAGAGAGAAGGAAGAATACATGGATCAAACGTTTCGCGACTCCATTGGCACAATCAATGAAGATGGAGACAGAAAATGGATTTTTCCTAAAAAACCAAAAGGCAAGTTTTACAACGCAAGAACATTAGTGAGCATAATATTGCTCACATTGCTTTTTAGCGGCCCATTTTTAAGAATCAATGGGAAGCCCATGCTGCTATTTAATATTCTAGAACGAAAATTCATCATTTTCGGACAAGTTTTTTGGCCTCAAGACTTTTACATATTTGTTCTTGTAATGCTAGCTGGAATTCTCTTTGTAGTACTTTTTACTGTTATTTTTGGGAGGCTCTTTTGCGGGTGGGTATGCCCCCAAACCATTTTTATGGAAATGGTATTTCGTAAAATCGAATACTGGATTGAAGGAGATTTTAAACAACAGCAAAAGCTAAACAAGCAAAAGTGGGATGGAGAGAAAATCAGAAAGAAGACCACTAAGCATTTTGCTTTTTTCGCAATCGCATTCCTTATTTCAAATACTTTCCTAGCATACCTTATAGGTACTGAGGAGCTTTTCAAAATTGTAAGTGACAACCCTCTAAATCATGTAGGCAGTTTGATTTCTATTTTGCTTTTTACTGGAATTTTTTACTGGGTATTTGCTTGGTTCAGGGAGCAAGTTTGCATTGTTGTTTGTCCTTATGGGCGGCTTCAAGGAGTTATGTTAGACAGAAATTCTTTAATTGTAGCCTATGATTATATAAGAGGAGAAACTAGATCTCTATTTAAAAAAGGAGAAGATCGAACTAACGCTGATAAAGGAGATTGTATTGATTGTAAACAATGTGTAAATGTTTGTCCAACCGGAATCGATATTAGAAATGGAACTCAGCTAGAGTGTATTAACTGCACCGCTTGTATTGATGCTTGCGATCACATTATGGAAAGCATAAACCTGCCAAAAGGGTTAATTCGCTACGACTCTGAAGAAGGAATTGTAAATAAAACACATAAAATATTTTCTACAAGGACGATAGCATATAGCGTGGTTCTTGTTTTAATCACAGGAGTAATTGGTTTTTTATTAGCGAGTCGAACAGATATTGATGCTACTATTTTAAAAGCATATGGACAACAATATCAAAAGCGGGAAAACGGCGAAATAAGCAACCTATATAATTTCAAAGTAATCAACAAAACTTTTGAAAACATTGACGCTGAAATACGATTAATAGATGGGGATGGAGTTATTGAAATGATTGGACAAAAAGACTTTGTTATTCCTTCTGAATCTATGGCACAAGGCACATTCTTTTTAATCCTGAAAATGGATGAATTAAAAGAGCGAAATACGAATTTAAAATTAGGCGTATTTAGTAAAAATGGTGAGTTATTAGACAAGGTAAAAACTACCTTTTTGGCACCCGTAAAAAGAAAAAAATCATGAAGTGGAATTGGGGAACAAAAATTGGATTGCTATACACCGCATTTGTGGTCTTTATATTGGTAATGGTTTATCTAGCATTTGGTCAAAAATATGATTTAGTTACAGAAGATTATTATGCTCAAGAGGTTAAATATCAAGGCACTATTGATAGTAGGACAAGAGCCGAAAACCTGAAAGAAAATCTTACAACAAGCATTGAAGGAGATTTTCTAAAAGTCATTTTTCCTCAACAAAATACTTTGTTAAAAGGAACAATAAATTGTTTTAGACCTTCAGACCAAAGTAAAGATTTTACAGAAGAATTTGAAACTGAAAATGGATATTATAAAATACCGCTCAACAAATTCATTTCAGGAAAATATACCCTTAAGATAAAATGGAATGAGGGAAGTTTAGCGTATTACAAAGAACAAATTGTAATTCTACCTTAATGGAATACTGGACAGCACTTTCTATCGGTTTATTGGGCAGCTTACATTGTGTAGGTATGTGCGGACCCATTGCATTTGCTCTACCATTAAACCGAAAAAATGAATACAGTATTTTTCTGGGAAGCACTTTATATAACACAGGAAGATTAATTACTTATTTCGCACTTGGAGTTCTATTTGGCCTATTGGGACATGGAATTGCTTTAGCCGGTTTTCAACAAAGTCTTTCCATAGTTGTGGGAATAATCTTAATTGTTAGTGTTTTTGCTCCTTTATTAAAAATAAAAACATTCAATTTTTCTTCCTTAAGTCTATTAATTGGCAGATTAAAAGGCGAAATGTCCAAGCGGTTTAGTATCCAATCCAATACAAACTTATTTGCAATTGGATTACTCAACGGCTTTTTACCTTGTGGATTAGTTTATATAGCTATTGCGGGAGCATCAGCCATGGCTAGCCCTCTTTACGGAGGGTTGTTTATGGTCCTTTTTGGATTGGGTACCCTGCCATTGATGTTGTCCGTTTCTGTTTTTGGAAGTCAATTGCAAAAAAAATTACTATCTCCATTCAGGAAATTAATCCCCGTTTTTATTTTTATAATAGGGAGCCTATTTATTCTAAGAGGAATGAATCTGGGAATTCCTTATTTGAGTCCGCAGATAAACGCAGATGCTGAAATCGTAAAATGTCATTAACTCATGTTTTGGAAAGCGTATAACAGGAAAGAATTAAATAGACGAGTAAACAAAGCACTCTCGCTTAACGCTAGCTATGCCTCTGGCGAAGTGATTGGTACACCTGCAACTTACTTAGATCAAAAAGAATTTTATCCTGATGCTTCATTTTTAGACGATGCTCCCTTTTTAAGAACCTTGATAGCCAATCCAAATCACATCGGCTGTCATACATTAAGTAAGCAAAGCTCACCTATCTTTAAAGGCACTCAGGCTATAGAAAAAGAATTAATTTCCTTGTGTGCTGAAGAAATATTTCAAGCTAAACCGAATACCGTTGATGGATATGTTGCAACTGGTGGAACAGAGGCAAATATAGAGGCCATGTGGGTTTATCGCAATTATTTCTTGCAAGAATATCAAGCAAATTCAAATCAAATAGGCGTTCTTTTTTCAGAAGATACGCACTATTCTATTACAAAAGGTTGTGATTTACTTCAACTTAAGCCGATAATGCTTTCAGTTGATTTTAGAACAAGAGAAATCAACGATTCAAATCTCAAACGACAAATAAAAATTGCCCAAGCAAGTGGAATAAAATACTTCATTGTCATTCTTAATATGTCTACAACAATGTTTGGCTCAATTGATGAAATTGATCCTGTAATCAGTTGTTTAGATAAAGAAAAAGTGGTATTCAAATTACATTTAGATGCAGCATTTGGAGGGTTTATTTATCCTTTTACCAATGCCAATTCTAATCATCATTTTGGAAACCCAAGAGTTAGTTCAATTTCAATAGATGCACATAAAATGCTTCAAACACCTTATGGGACAGGGATATTCTTAATCAGAAAGGGTTTGATGCAATATGTTGCAAATTCCCAAGCAAAATATGTTCCTGGTCTTGATTACACCCTATGCGGCAGCAGAAGCGGCGCAAATGCTATAGTTATATGGATGCAACTAATGAATTACGGTTCAGATGGATGGAAGAACAAAATGAATGAATTGATTGATAGAACTAACTACGCATGCAAAAGACTTGATGAACTTAAAATTGATTACTTCAGAAATCCATACATTAATATTATAACAATTCATGCATATCAGATCCCATCTGAACTTGCAAGTAAATATGAATTAGTAGCAGACACGTATGAATCACATCCGCAATGGTGGAAAATTGTAGTAATGGATCATGTTAGCAAAGAGCTATTAAATAAGTTTTTAGAAGACCTTGAACAACATCTGTTGCTTTTAGCTAAAAATTAAATTGCCTATTTATTGATTTAACCCGCATGTTAGCGGGCATTCCGAAAAACAGAGAATTTAAATTGAGAGTTTGAAAAACAACAACTTCCCTTAAGTTGATAATGTGCAGAAAATGCACACTAATATAAAATAAGGAGTTATATTTGCCATCCTTTAAAAAAAGTTGTTTTATGATTATAGAATTCAAATGCAGTAATTTTTTATCAATAAAAGATGAAGTAAAACTTAATATGTCTACAGTTAAATCCTATACGGAACATACTGAAACACATGTTATAAAAGATACAGGTAGAGAAGATATTGAACTATTAAAATCAATTGCCATATACGGAAGTAACGGAGGTGGAAAGTCAAATCTTCTCGAAGCCATGAATTTTATGAAGAGTTTGATACATAACTCTTTTAAAGATTCTTTAGAACCAAAAGCAGAGAAACCTGCTTGGAATTTTCATCATAGGTTATCAACTGATACAATTGATAAACCCTCTAGTTTTGAACTATCTTTTATTATTAAAAATGTCATTTACAGATATGGATTTTCAATTCAAGATTGGATTATTACTAAGGAATATCTGTTTAAAACAGATAAAAGAGAAACTATGCTTTTTGAAAGAAATGGTTCCAAATTTAAGATAAATGAGGCAAGTTTTAAAGAAGGAGAAAAGCATAAAGAGGTCAACTCGAATGTGTTATTTTTAAATTTTCTTGCACAATACAATTCTACAGAATCTTCAAAAATTTTAGGTTGGTTGAAAGTCTTTAACATCATGGATGGGTTAGAAGATAAATACGTAAAAAGTTACACCCAGAAATTGTTAGAGACTAATGAGCAATTTAAAGAATGGGTTGCTATCGCCCTTCGCTTTCTCGAAATAAAAGATGTCATTATCGAGAACGATCAGATGTTCGCAGTTCATCAAAAATATGATGAAAATAATTTTGTTATTGGACAAGTTAATCTTCTCGTTGACAAAGAAGAAAGTTTAGGAACAAGAAAACTAATCTATTTACTTGGAGGTTTATATACTACCTTAAAAGCAGGAACAGTTTTTATTATTGATGAATTTGACTCGAAATTACATCCTAACCTAACTAGAAAGCTTGTCGAGTTATTCCATATTCATAATGTTAACCGGGGTCAATTTATAATTACTGCACATGACCCTACTCTGCTTGACAATAAAATATATAGGAGAGATCAAATTTGGTTTATAGATAAAGATCAATTTGGGGCCTCGGAATTATATCCAATGTCACAATTTAAAGCGGCTTCAGATGGACTTAGAGGGAGCTCTGATTATAGAAAGATGTACTTAAATTGTCATTTTGGAGCAGCAGAAAGCTTGGATATTTCAGATGAATTAACAAACTTAATTCGCTAAGTATGACTGACTATAAAAGAGGGCAAGGATATGAACTAAGAAGAGGTAGCAAAAAAGATCCAAAAGTTGTATTCTCGTTCGAATTTTTGGACATTCAACAAGGACAAACGTCAAAGCAATGGGCAGATAATAATGATCTTCTTAAATTACAAGAAATTGGTCAGAAACTAAATACTTTAACAGTTAACCAAGCACTAGTACAAAATATAATAATTCAATATGATACAATCAATCTAAAAAAGTGGGATAAACATAATATGCCAAAAGTATCTAAATGGAAATATCCAAATACCCTTACAAAGCTTGATGTTCCTTGGAGTAAAATTGAATTAGGCAGAAAATTAAGAGTTATTGGTTACCTACAAGACAATGTGTTTTATGTTGTTTTTCTTGATAATAACCATAAATTTTACCCATCCTCGCCTTAAATACCTTATTAATCATCTACTCTCCTAAGCTTTCTAAATCAAATACACGATTTTATTAAATTTTCAGGTTCCAACTTTGATGTTCTACAGAAATGATACTTGGTTAACTTGCTCACTTCGAAATTGATATTCCTATTCTGCTAAATAGCATCTCCTGCACTCTGATTTATCGATTTCACTGATTACCAAATTCAAAATTGATAGACTTAAATGAGTAATAAAAATAAAAAACGACCCGCTAACAAGCTGTATAGTGCATTGTGAGTAAGGCGATTTGGTTGGCTTCTTCCCTATTTGAGAGTCCACAAAATCTGCTCACAGATTTTTACAGTTTGAAAAAGTTAAAAAGCTGCTTCGCAGCTTTTATTGTTTAGTAAATTATCTACCTCACAACGCACCATACAGGGTCGATGTATTAGAAAATTTATTACAGTCTGAAGTAGCTGCAAAACAAGTTTCTGCTCTAAATTTTATTGTTATTTCAACCCTCACTACAAAGTTATAATGCATCATGCGGGTTTAAATAGGGAGAAAGGGCGTATTTTCTCTAACAAGTTTTACTAAATTCGCACTCCACTTCATCAACCGATGAACGTTTTCTAATTAGATGAGTAAATACAAAGAATACAAGCAGTTAGATCTTCCTACAATAGCAGGGGAAGTATTAAATAATTGGGAAGAAAAACAAGTTTTTCAGCAAAGTATTGATAGCCGTGAAGGAAACGAATCATTCGTTTTTTACGAAGGCCCTCCATCAGCTAATGGCTTGCCAGGCATTCATCACGTGATGGCTCGTGCAATTAAAGACATTTTTTGTAGATATAAAACTCAAAAAGGATATCAAGTTAAGCGAAAAGCTGGTTGGGATACCCATGGATTACCTGTAGAGTTGGGTGTAGAAAAAGAATTGGGCATTACTAAAGAAGATATTGGAAAGAAAATATCTGTTGAAGACTATAATAAAGCTTGTCGCAAAGCAGTAATGCGATACACAGATGTCTGGAATGATTTAACCAAAAAAATGGGCTATTGGGTTGATATGGAGAACCCATATGTAACTTATGAAAACAAATACATTGAATCTGTATGGCACTTACTTAAAAAGCTCTATGACAATGGTCTTATTTATAAAGGCTATACCATTCAACCCTACTCTCCTGCCGCTGGAACAGGTCTTAGTACACATGAGCTAAATCAGCCTGGAGCTTATAAGAATATAAAAGATACCTCAGCAACCGCTATGTTTAAAGTAGTTAATAATGAAAATTCTACCTTCCTATTTCATGACTTGCATGGTGATCTTTTTTTTATTGCTTGGACCACTACCCCATGGACATTGCCTTCAAACACTGCTCTTGGAGTTGGAGCTAAAATCGATTATGTAAAGGTGAAAACCTTCAATAAATATACCCATGAACCGATCACAGTAATTCTAGCCAAGGACCTTTTAAAAAAATGGTTCAGTGAGAAATCCGCTCATTTAACCCTTAGTGAATATAAAAATGATGGTAAAAATCTTCCTTATGAAATTGTTGAAGAATGTAAAGGTAAGGAGCTAGAAGGCATAACTTATGAGCAATTAATGCCCTATGTGCAGCCAGAAACTGGAGACGCCTTCAAAGTTTTATTGGGGGATTTTGTGACCACTAAAGATGGGACAGGAATAGTTCACTTGGCGCCAAGTTATGGTGCTGATGATTTTAGAGTGGCTCAAACCAATGGAATTGGTGCATTGCACCTGGTTGATAACCAAGGTCGGTTTACTTCAGAAGTTACTGATTTTGCCGGTGAATATGTAAAAGAGCAATATCTTGATGAGGTAGATAAAGGAGAAGATTACAAATCAATTGATGTTCGGATCTCAATCAAGTTAAAAGAAGAGAATAGGGCATTTGATGTGCAAAAGTATGAACACAGCTATCCACATTGTTGGAGAACAGATAAGCCCATTTTATATTTCCCATTGGATTCTTGGTTTATTAAAACCACAGCAGTAAAAGATAAACTCATTGCTAACAACCACAAGATTAACTGGAAGCCTGAAAGCACAGGAAAAGGCAGGTTTGGAAATTGGCTAGAAAATTTGCAAGACTGGAACTTGTCTCGTTCACGCTATTGGGGCATCCCAATTCCTATTTGGACTACAGAAGACAAAGAAGAGCAAATTTGCATTGGATCTGCAGAACAACTAAAAGTTGAATGTGATAAGGCCGTTTCGAAAGGCTTCATGAAAAAAAATCCATTAGCTGATTTTGAGCCAGGAAATATGAATGAAGAAAATTATCATTCATTTGATTTCCATAGGCCATTTGTTGATGACATTGTATTGGTTTCCGAGAAAGGGCAGCCAATGAAAAGAGAATCTGATTTAATTGATGTATGGTTTGATTCTGGATCTATGCCTTATGCTCAGTGGCACTATCCTTTCGAGAATAAAGATCTAATAGAAAATAATAAGTTATATCCAGCTGATTTTATTGCAGAAGGAGTTGATCAAACTAGAGGGTGGTTTTTTACTTTACATGCTATTGCAACTCTATGTTTTGATACCATTGCCTATAAAAATGTAGTTTCAAACGGTTTAGTTTTAGATAAAAATGGTCAAAAAATGTCTAAAAGATTAGGCAATGCCACCGATCCATTCGAAACCTTAAAAAAATACGGACCAGATGCTACTCGCTGGTATATGATTACAAATGCCCAAGCATGGGATAACTTAAAATTTGATTTAGGAGGAATTACTGAGGTACAGCGGAAATTTTTTGGCACACTTTACAACACCTATAATTTCTTTGCTCTATATGCAAACATTGACAGTTTCAATTACTCTGAAAAAGAAATAGAACACGCGATGCGACCCGAAATTGATAGATGGGTGCTTTCAAAATTGAATTCATTGATCAAGAATGTCGATGAAGCATTTGCAGATTTTGAGCCAACAAAAGCAGGTCGGGCAATCCAAGAATTTACCACTGACCAGTTAAGCAATTGGTATGTTCGTTTGTGCAGAAGACGTTTCTGGAAAGGAGATTACACGGAAGATAAAGTTTCTGCTTATCAAACACTTTATACTTGTTTGATAACAGTCGCAAAACTTTCAGCACCAATTGCTCCATTCTTTATGGACCGATTATTCCAAGATTTAAACTCTGTTAGTTCTATTGAACAATTAGACTCCATTCACCTTTCAAACTTCGGGGATATAAACGAATCATTCATAGACACTGATTTGGAACAGCGAATGGAAATCGCCCAAAAATTATCTTCAATGGTCTTGGCCTTAAGAAAAAAGGAATCAATCAAAGTTCGACAGCCTTTACAAAAAATGATGGTTCCTATTTTAGATCCAACTTTTAAAAGACAGTTAAATGAAGTAGAGTCGTTGATTTTATCGGAGGTTAATGTTAAGGAATTAAAATACTTAGAGGAGACTGCAGGCATTTTAGTTAAAAAAATAAAACCTGACTTCAAAAAACTAGGCCCCAAGTATGGGAAAGATATGAAGCTTGTTGCTTCAGCAGTAAATCAACTTTCTCAAGATGAAATAGCAACCATAGAGAGTCATGGGAAGATTGAACTATCTGTTAATGAAAAATCAATTGAGATTGAATTAGATGATGTTGAGATTTCGTCAGAAGATATTCCTGGATGGCTTGTAGCTTCTGAAGGAAAATATACCGTTGCCTTAGACGTAACGCTTTCAAAAGAATTAAAGCAAGAAGGCATAGCGAGAGAAATTGTAAACCGTATCCAAAACTTCAGAAAAGAAGCTGGTTTTGAAATAACAGATAGAATCCATCTCAAGGTAAATTCCGTTCATCAAATTGATATAGCAATAGAAAACAATAAAGATTATATTTGCTCTGAGACCTTGGCAAATAGCCTTGAAATAGTACACAACTTAAACCGAACAAATTATAAAATTGAAATAGACCAAGACACTGAAACTTACGTTGAATTAAGCTTGGCAAAAAAATAGCAGAATGGCAGATAAAGATAGATATAGTGATGTTGAATTAGTAGAATTCAAAGATTTAATTAATGGAAAATTAAGCGAAGCAAGAACTGATTTTGAAGGACTAAGAAATTCGCTTTCATATAAAGACGATCATGGAACCGAAGATACTTCTCCTTCTTTTAAAATGATGGAAGATGGCTCAGAGACTTTGTCAAGAGAAGAAATGTCTCAATTGGCTATGCGTCAAGAAAAGTTTATTATTCATTTAGAAAATGCTTTAACCCGAATAAGCAATAAAACCTACGGAGTTTGCCGAGTCACAGGAAAACTGATTCCTAAAGAACGTTTAAAGGCTGTTCCTCACGCCACTTTGTCAATTGAAGCTAAAGAAGCGCAAGGTTAATTTTCTAAATTCAAGGTCGTATGAAGCAAAAAAATGCTTCTTATAAAGTTCCCATAATTATAATATTCCTTGTTTTACTGATTGACCAAATCAGTAAATTTTGGGTTAAAACCAATATGGAAATTTCTGAAGAGATTCCTATTCTTGGAGATTGGTTTATTATCCATTTTACAGAAAATAATGGCATGGCCTTTGGCCTAGAAATAGCCGGTGATTATGGGAAATTAATTTTAAGCGTATTTAGAATAATTGCAGTTAGCTTAATTGGTTACTATTTGTTCAGCTTACCAAAAAAAGGGGCAACTCGCGGATTAATGATAAGTGGGGCTTTAGTTTTTGCTGGAGCATTGGGTAACATTATTGACAGTGCTTTTTATGGGCTCATTTTTAATGATAGTTACTATCAAATAGCATCCTTTATGCCAGTAGATGGAGGATATGCCCCTTTGCTATTTGGGCGAGTTGTTGATATGTTATACTTCCCTCTCTATGAAGGATTTTTACCTGAATGGGTGCCTTTTTGGGGAAGCGAATATTTTATCTTCTTTCGCCCAGTATTTAACATTGCTGATTCAGCTATTACTGCTGGAGTAATTTCAATTTTGCTATTCCATAGAGGTTTTTTTAAAGAAACTGAATCCTAAAAGCAGAAATCGTTCTGTCTGCAATTATTTTAGTTAATAATGATTTTTTATAATTATCATTTTCTTAACAACAGGCCAACATCTCTCCACTATTCATTTCCTACCTTTGGCAATTAATTCTTTGCTGAATGGCTAAGCTAACCCTTGAGATTGACGCTGACTTTGACTTTGATTTAATTGGTATTTGCAGCCACATTAAAAATTATAGATTAAGCTGGGAAATCAATAAAGAGCTGAGCTTTGAACTTACTAAGGACAGGAACTATGAGATTAATCAAAATGGAGAGCAGCAGATTCATGCTTTTTATAGCTATTATGATCATGACAATTTAATTGATTACTTTTTAATTAATAATCGAAGCGATAAAGGGTTGCTGATTCCAGAAGAAAATAAATGTGATTATTTTATGATAATCAAGGGAATCTTAAAGCCATCTGAAAAAAATGATATGCTTAAAAAAATTTCAAATTTAAAGCATGTTCTTACGAGTTATGCCATTGAGGTTGAAGGGTTAAAGTCAAAAAATAATTTGCTTTTTTAAATATGAAAACAAAAAAGAAAACAAAAATTGTTGCAACCATTGGTCCGGCAACAGCATCAAAAAAAAATTTAGAAGCTATCATCCGCGAGGGTGTTAACGTAATAAGAATTAACTTTTCACATGGCCATTATAAGGATCATGAAGAGGTAATTAAAAGGGTGCGCCAAATTAACAAGGAACAACAAATTCATACTGCATTGCTTGCTGATTTGCAAGGCCCTAAAATTAGGATAGGAGAAATTGAAGGTGGATCTGTTGAGGTAAATGAAGGAGATTTAATAACCTTTACAAACCAAGAATTGATAGGGAATGCTAAACAAGCATACATCAGCTACAAGCAGTTTCCAAGAGACGTACAAGTTGATGAGTATCTTTTAATTGATGACGGTAAGCTATCTCTCAAAATCATAAAAACTGATAAAAAGTCCTCTGTAACGGCGAAATTTTTAAATGGAGGCAAACTATCTTCAAATAAAGGAGTGAACCTGCCTAATACAAAGATTTCTATGCCTAGCTTAACCGAAAAGGATACGAATGACTTAGCTTTCGCCTTAAAACATAATATCGAATGGATTGGATTATCTTTTGTTAGAAGTGCTAAAGATATCGTAGAACTTAAACAACTGATTAAAAAGGAAGGGAAGTTATCGCAAGTTATTGCAAAAATTGAAAAACCTGAAGCCATTGAAGATATCGATAATATTATAGAAGAAACAGATGCCATTATGGTAGCTAGAGGTGATTTAGGTGTCGAAGTACCTATGGAACAAGTGCCTTTGTTGCAAAAGGAGATTGTTAAGAAATGCCTTAGAGCAGCTAAGCCAGTAATTATTGCCACCCAAATGATGGAAAGCATGATTACAAGTATAAGTCCTACTCGTGCCGAAGTAAATGATGTAGCAAATGCCGTATTGGATGGCGCAGACGCTTTAATGTTAAGCGCTGAAACTTCTGTTGGAAAATACCCAATAAGAGTCATTCAAGCAATGACTAAAATCATTGAACAAATCGAAGAGTCAAAGCTAATTTATCACCATGAATTTCCGCCAGAATTAAATGAAGAACGATTTATTTCTGATTCAGTCTGTTACAATGCTTGCAGATTATCTCACAGGGTTAATTCAAAAGCAATTGTTACCATGACCCATTCAGGTTACACTGCTTCCAAAATTTCTAGTTTTAGACCTCGTGCAGGCATTTTTGCATTTACTGGGAATCACTCTTTGCTAAATAAACTCAGCTTAGTTTGGGGTGTGCAAGGCTTTTATTATGACAAATTCGTTAGCACTGACCATACAATTTCAGATATTAAGTTTCTTTTGAAAAAGGAAGGGATAGTTGTAGAAAAAGACCTAATCATCAACATAGCAAGTATGCCTATCAATGAAAAAGGACAATCAAACATGTTGAAGCTCAGCTACGTTGAATAACGTTTTTTTATCAAATGGTAAATGAAGCTCCCCGAGGCAGAGCCGTTGGGTATCTCATTTGAATTTGAATTATTTGAAAACCCTGCCGTTTTTACCTCGGGGCAAAGCCCAGAGGAATTCTCTTCGATTAAACCTC
>CAYPJC010000028.1:0-3983 GCA_964410855.1 uncultured Flavobacteriales bacterium
TTTACTACTTTTGTATTTGGATATAGATTTTTATTTGTATTTGTTGTTTTCTAACTTTATCGTTATCCACATCTAAGATGTCTATTGGATTTTTTTCTTTGGTTTGGTATTTATTGACACCTACAATAATATCTTTTCCAGAATCTATTCTTGCTTGCTTTCTTGCAGCAGCTTCTTCAATTCTAAGTTTCGGAACTCCTTCTTCAATGGCTTTTGCCATACCACCTAATTCATTCACTTCTTCAATTAATTTCCAAGCCTTTTCTGCAATTTCATGTGTAAGGCTTTCAATATAGTAACTGCCACCCCAAGGATCAGCAACTTTTGTCACATCTGTTTCTTCTTGAATAATCAATTGCGTGTTTCTTGCAATTCTTGCTGAGAAGTCAGTTGGTAATGCAATTGCTTCATCCAATGCATTTGTATGCAACGATTGTGTTCCTCCAAAAACTGCAGCCATTGCTTCAATAGTTGTTCTTGCAACGTTATTAAATGGGTCTTGCTCAGTCAAGCTATACCCTGACGTTTGACAATGTGTTCTCAATGCCATTGACTTTGGGTTCTTAGGATTAAATTGTTTGACAATTTTAGCCCATAACATTCTGGCTGCTCTCATTTTAGCAATTTCCATGAAATGATTCATTCCTATACCCCAGAAAAAGGATAACCTAGGGGCAAAATCATCAATTTTTAAACCAGCTTTTATTCCAGTTTTTAAATACTCCATGCCATCGGCAAGAGTATATGCAAGTTCAATGTCTGCTGTAGCTCCTGCTTCCTGCATGTGATAACCCGAGATGCTAATGGAATTGAATCGAGGCATTTTTTTTGCTGAAAATTCAAATATGTCAGCAATAATTTTCATGGAAGGCATTGGAGGATAGATGTATGTATTCCTTACCATGAATTCTTTTAAAATGTCATTTTGAATAGTGCCATTTAGTTGTTCAGGAAGAACTCCTTGTTCTTCTGCTGCAACTATGAAAAATGCCATGATTGGTAATACGGCGCCATTCATGGTCATTGAGACAGACATCTTATCCAAAGGGATTTGATCAAACAGAATTTTCATATCTTCCACTGAATCAATAGCAACGCCTGCCTTTCCTACATCAGCTTCAACTCTTGGATGATCAGAATCATAACCCCTATGAGTAGCTAAATCAAAGGCAACTGAAAGCCCTTTTTGGCCTGCTTTTAAATTTCTACGATAAAAAGCATTTGATTCTTCAGCAGTTGAGAAGCCTGCATATTGTCGGATAGTCCAACTTCGACTAGCATACATTGTTGAATATGGTCCACGAAGAAAGGGGGGAAGACCTGCAGCAAAGTCGACTTGTTTTAAATTGACAATATCGTCGCTGATATATTTTGACTTTAAATTTAATTGCTCTGCTGTAGACCAAGTATTTTGATCTAATGGTTTTTTAGAACTAATAAAATTGGGTATTTTCTTAAAGTCTGGTCTCATTTCATGATAGCTTTTGATAAAAGAGAAGAAGAGCTTAATTTATTTACTTCGTCCTTGACTTTTAAATTTACTGCATCCTTATTTTCATATTTATTAACTCCAACCATTGTCCTTTTTCCTTCCTTATAATTTAGGACTCTCTCTGACGAAGTTTTTTCAAGCTCTTTGGCCAAGCTTCCATCCTTAATCTTTGGAATAAGGCCACCCTCTTTTTCAATGTCTAAGAATTTCTTCCATGTTTTCTCAGCAATTTCATTGCTTAGCCATTCGATATAATAAGATCCTTCAGACAGGTCATGAACTTGATTGAAGTAACTTTCTTCTTTAAGAATTAGAGAAATATTTTTTGACGTTCTATTTCCTAACAAGGATGAACTTTCCCAAGCGTCAAAGGCAGGCAGTTCTATTAAATCGCAGTTGCCAATTACAGCAGACATACATTGAGTGGTAAGACGAACTAAATTATTATAAGGGTCTTTATCAGAATGATAGAAAGGGCTTGCTTCACCCCAAATTCTAACTTTCGCCTCAATATTATAGGACTGATAGATTTTTTGAATAAGGTATCTAAAAGCACGTGTTTTGGCTATTTCAGAGAAAAAGGAAGTCCCAAAACCTAATTTGAAGGTAAAACTTCGAGCTATTGCGTCTGCCCTAAAACCAGCTTCTGTTAACTGATCCATATATTCAACAGCATGATGAAGTGTATATGCTAATTCTTCAATGATAGATGCCCCTGCATTTTTATAGATTGAACCATCAACTTTGAGAAAATTGTCTGGATTCAATTGATTGAGTCTTTTTTGAAACAAAACTTTAAGCGCATCCATTTCTAACTCATCAACCCTTCCCAATTTCACAGCTTCTGCGATTGGGTCACAAAATATTAATTTTGGGGGAGCATGGCTATCTATTTTTGTTAGATGAAGATGGATGTGTTCAATTTCTTTTAAATCTTTATAAAATTTAGTTCTGGTTTCTTTGTAATTCTCTATATCTCGTATTACTATTTCATCTACGCCACTTTCATGTGCACTTCGAACTTTCTTTTCTAAATCTTTTAATCCTAGTGGGAATTGTTGGACAAACTTCCAACCAATGGGTTTCTGCTGGGCTCGTTGAATCTTAGTGACATTTTCTTTTGACTCAATAGAGCTTTTTCTATAGTATGGTTGATGTTTAATGCCGCTCTCATCTTCCCAAACTAAGCTTTCTTCGAAATTTTTACCTTTTAAATCTTCAATAACCTTAGTCCGCCATTCTGAATCAGAAATAATATTAAAATCGCTAAATAAAGAATTGTTATCACTCATTGAGTCCTATTTTGATAATACGAAAATAACACATTCTGCGCTATCGATTGCTTAAGTGCTTACTATATTAAGAAGAAATCTAAGTATGTTTACCAAGAGGATTTCAATACGATGAATTTGATTGATTTAGAAGAAGAAAATAAAGAAATAAGAAAGCGCTACCGCTCTTTACTTCGACAAAGTAAAAATTTATCGACCAAAAAGGATATTGGTAAAGTCCGCAAAGCCTTTGATGTTGCTCTTGAAGCGCATAAGGATATGCGAAGAAAATCTGGAGAGCCTTACATCTACCACCCATTAGAAGTAGCAAGAATAGTTTCAGAAGAGATTGGTTTAGGAACGACTTCAATTGTTTGTGCTTTGTTACACGATACAGTTGAGGATACGGATCTTTCTTTAGAAGATGTTGGTAGACTTTTTGGAGAGAAAGAGCGAGTAATAATAGATGGCTTAACCAAAATATCTGGTGTTGTAGATTATAATATCTCAATGCAAGCCGAAAATTTTAGAAAAATACTACTGACTCTTTCAGATGATGTAAGGGTAATTCTAATAAAGCTTGCAGATCGCCTTCACAACATGCGCACATTAGATGCCATGAGAAGGGACAAGCAATTAAAAATTGCTTCAGAAACACTCTTCTTGTTTGCCCCTTTAGCCCACCGATTAGGTCTATATGCTCTAAAAACTGAATTGGAAGATTTATCATTAAAATATACTGAGCCAGAAATTTATGATGAAATAACCGTAAAACTAAAAAAGACAAAAGCTGTAAGAAGTAGGTTTGTTAATAGATTCTCTTTGCCAATAATAAAAGAGCTCGAAAATCAGGGTGTAAACTTTGAAATTAAGGCTCGCACGAAATCTGTTTATTCTATTTTTGATAAGATAAAAACTAAAGGAGTAACGTTCGAAGAAATTTATGATGTTTTTGCGATTCGTATTATAATCAATACAAAAGCTGAAAGAGAGAAAGCCGAATGCTGGAATGCGTATTCAATTGTAACGGATTTTTATCAACCAAATCCAGATCGACTAAGAGATTGGTTGTCAACACCAAAAGCTAATGGTTACGAATCTCTTCATACAACTGTTATGAGTCCAGGAGGGAGATGGGTAGAAGTTCAAATCAGGTCTAAGCGGATGGATGAAGTTGCAGAGAAGGGTTATGCAGCTCATTGGAAGTATAAAGAGGGAAC
>CAYPJC010000028.1:4006-12419 GCA_964410855.1 uncultured Flavobacteriales bacterium
TGATAATTGGATTGATAAAATTAGGGAACTTCTAGAAAATCCTGAAAACAATGCTGTTGATTTTATAGATGATTTTAAACTGAATTTATTTTCTGAAGAGATTTTTATATTTACTCCAAAGGGGGAAATAAGGAATCTTCCAAAAGGTTCTTCAGCGCTTGATTTTGCATTTGAAATTCATTCAGAAGTAGGAACCCATTGCCTGGGAGCAAAAGTCAATCATAAGCTAGTTCCTCTGAGTACTGAGCTGAAAAGTGGAGATCAAGTTGAAATAATTACCTCCAAAAAACAAATACCCAATGAGAGCTGGTTGGACTATGTGACTACTGGAAAAGCAAAATCAAAAATC
The DNA here is from genome assembly GCA_964410855.1 of uncultured Flavobacteriales bacterium. Taxonomy (GTDB): domain Bacteria; phylum Bacteroidota; class Bacteroidia; order Flavobacteriales_E; family Vicingaceae; genus JAVJQS01. The sequence goes on from CAYPJC010000028.1 coordinate 4,356, forward strand.
AAATCTGTTTTAAAAGAGGATAAAAAGAAGCTAGCCCAAGAAGGAGAGCGAAAATTTAAAAAGTGGTTAAAAAAGAATAGAATAAATAACACCGAGGACAACATAAGAGAATTACAGATATTTTTTAGGCTTACATCCCCTTTTGAACTTTTTTACAAATTTGAAATTGAACGTTTAAATCTAAAACGTATTGATGAAATAAAGATTGTTGAAGGCAAAATTGTAGGGAGAGTTCAAGAGGAGCGGCCAAAAAATGAATTAGAAGAAAGGTTAAAGCAAAAAGTAAAGTCCGAAGAGATGCTCGTAATTGGAGAGAGCATGGATAATTTCGATTATAAGATTTCACCATGCTGTAACCCAATTCCTGGAGATGAAGTTTTTGGCTTTATTACTATCCAAGACGGCATAAAAATTCATAAAATAAATTGCCCAAATGCTGTTCAGTTGATGTCAAATTACGCCTACCGAATTGTAAAGGCAAGATGGACCAGTCAGCAAAAAATTGCTTTTTTAGCAGGAATAAAAATTACTGGTATTGATGATGTAGGACTTGTAAATAATATAACAAAGCTAATTTCAGACGAATTGAATGTTAACATGCGATCGATCAGTTTTGATTCAAATGATGGTGTTTTCGAAGGTACAATAATGATTTATGTGCATGATACAAAGCACCTAAAACAACTTGTTAGTAAGATGAAAATGGTAAATGGAGTTATCAACGTTTCTCGGATTGATGGTTAACAACTTGATTTAATTCTTAGCTAAGAAAACTTAGTTTTGTCTTTTAATAAAAGTAAATGCCCTCAAGTCCCGAAATAATTGAAAAAGTAAATGAAATTTTCTCTGCATATTTAGAGAAAAATGGGCATCGAAAAACTCCTGAGCGGTTTGCAATTTTGAGTGAAACCTACACCCAAGATGGACATTTTGACATTGAATCACTCTATATTTCAATGAAGAAAAAGAAGTACCGTGTTAGTCGAGCAACATTATACAATACAATTGACTTGCTATTGGCTTGTAATTTGGTAAGAAAGCATCAGTTTGGTAATAATATAGCTCAGTTTGAGATGTCATATCAATTTAAACAACACGATCACTTAGTTTGTACGAAATGTAATAAAGTAATTGAATTTTGTGATCCAAGAATTCAAAATATTAAATCTACTGTTGGGGAGCTACTTGATTTTGAGATTTTACATCACTCTTTAAATCTTTATGGTACATGTAGTTCATGTCATAATATGGGGAAAATAAAAAGTCAAAAAGCATGAAATTTGAATACCTGATTAAAGAGCTAGAAAATATTGTTGTCATTCAATTTATTGGTAGAATGCTAGATAAATCTGAAGCGATGGATTTATTAGAAGCAGTTGACGATTACTTAGAGAAGGGAAAGAATAAATTTATAATAAATTTGAATAAAATGGACTATATGAATAGTTCAGGTCTTGGAATTATGATTAATATTTTAACTAAAAGTCGAAATAAATACGGTGAACTTGTCGTTTGTGAGATTCCGGAAAAAGTAAAAAAATTATTGGTTACGAGTAAACTTCAAAATATATTTCAAATCACAGATAGTGAAAAATTAGCTATAAAAAAATTACAAAAATAGATGAAAGTAGATGTATTGCTTGGTCTGCAATGGGGAGATGAGGGTAAAGGAAAGATAGTAGATGTATTAACACCAGAATACGATGTTATCGCTCGATTTCAGGGAGGTCCAAATGCTGGACATACCTTAGAATTTGATGGAATAAAACATGTTTTACATACTATTCCTTCAGGAATTTTTCATGAAAACAAATTAAATGTTGTTGGCAATGGAGTAGTGATTGACCCCATAATTTTTATGAAGGAAATTGTTGCTTTAGAAAAAATGGGTGTTAATTTCAAGGAACGGATGGTCATTTCTAGAAAAGCGCATTTGATTTTACCAACTCATCGTTTACTTGATTCTGCTTCTGAACAAGCAAAAGGAAAGCAAAAAATTGGCTCAACGTTAAAGGGTATTGGTCCAACTTATATGGACAAAACTGGACGAAACGGTTTGAGAGTTGGAGACATTGAAACATCAAATTTTGATCAAAAGTATCAGGCTTTAAGGGATAAACACCTTCAATTACTTTCTCAGTTTAAATTTGATTTTGAATTGGAATCCTTGGAAAAAGAATGGATATCTGCAATTGAAAGTTTTAAGCAATTTAAATTAGTGGATAGTGAGCATCTATTAAATTCTCAGAAAAAGGCAAACAAAAGGATTTTGGCTGAAGGTGCACAAGGAACTCTTTTGGATATTGATTTTGGTTCTTATCCATTTGTTACTTCTTCAAATACAGTTACAGCAGGTGCTTGCACAGGTTTGGGTATTGCCCCCAATCAGATTGGTGAGGTATATGGGATCTTTAAAGCTTACTGCACCCGTGTTGGAAGTGGACCATTTCCTACTGAATTGAACGGTGAAGTAGGTGATCGAATGCGAAAAGCTGGAAATGAGTTTGGTGCTACAACTGGAAGACCAAGAAGATGTGGTTGGATAGATTTACCAGCTTTGAAGTATGCTATTATGATTAATGGGGTTACTCAATTAATTATGACAAAGGCCGATGTTCTTAGTGAATTTGAAAAAATTAGTGTTTGTACTGCTTATTCTCATAAAGGTGAAGAAATAGATTATTTACCCTTTGATGTAGTTGGAGATGATTTAATTCCGATTTATGAAGAATTAAATGGTTGGACAGAAGATTTAACTGGTCTAAATTCTATTGACTCAATACCTGATACCCTTCAAAATTATATCACGTATTTAGAAAAAGCACTAGAAACACCAATAACGATAGTTTCTGTTGGCCCAGATAGGAGTCAAACACTTTTAAGAAAAAGCGAATGGGTATCCACCTAATCCTTCAATCTGTTGTTATTGTTATTAGCTTATTATCTATAAGTGTTTATTCTCAAAATCGGGAGCAAATAGAGATTGTACAAGCTGATGATTTGTTTTCGGGGGAACACAAGGGTAAAAAAGCTCAACGCCTTATAGGAGATGTAATTTTTAAGCATGAAAATGCCTTGATGTATTGTGATAGTGCTTATCTCTATCAATCAACTAACGAATTAGATGCTTTTGGGAGTATTCGAATTAATCAAGGGGATACACTTAACTTGTATGGTGACTTTCTTAATTATAATGGGAACACGCAAGTAGCAAATGTTACTGGTGAAACGGTTCAGATGATTAGCCCTGATTTTATATTAACAACCGATCAAATTATCTATAACAGGGCTGAAAATATAGCATCTTACTATACCGGAGGTTTAATTGAAAGCAAAAATGATAGCAATGTTCTCAGCAGTAAAATAGGTCATTTTGTAGTAAATGAGGAGCTATTTAATTTTAAAGACAGCGTAGTTCTTACAAACCCAAATTTTCGAATGGAATCAGACACTTTGGTGTATTTTACAACGACAGAGATGGTTAATTTTTATGGGCCTACGACTATTTATGGAGATAGTAATTTAATCTATTGTGAAAATGGATGGTATGATACAAAAAAGGATCAATCACAATACTTTGATAATGCCTATTTGATTTCCGATGGAAGAAAATTATCTGGGGATGTTTTGTTTTACGATCGCACATTAGGTTTTGGAAAAGCTGATGGAAACATTAGACTAATTGATACAGCGGAGAATATGATCATATCAGGTCAACATGGTAGAATGTTTGAATCAAATGATAGCATAATCGTTACAGATCAAAGTCTTTTGACACAGATTATGGATGCGGATACATTATTTATGTCAGCTGATACATTTAAAGTGTACGAATCCGAACCAGGAGTGAAGAACCTATATGCATATTACGGAGTGCAAATTTTTAAAAATGATCTCCAAGGCAAATGTGATTCTATTGTTTATTCTATCTCAGATTCTGTAATAAGACTGTATAATGATCCAATTTTATGGTCAGAAGAGAATCAACTTACCTCAGATCGCATAGATATTCACACAGCCAATAATAAGATTCATTCACTTTTTTTAGACCAAAATGCTTTTATTATTTCCGCCTTGGATGAGGTTAGATTCAATCAAATAAAGGGTAAAGTAATGACTGGATACTTTAAGGACAGTAAACTTTCAAAAATTGTAGTAAAAGGGAATGGGCAAACGACTTATTTTGCTCAAGATGAAGAAGAAAAATTTATAGGAGTAAATGTTGCCATTAGTTCTGATGTTGATATTACCTTAAAAGACAATAAAATTAGTACGATTACTTACTTAAAAGACCCTGAAGCTATTATGTACCCCATGGGTGAATTAGACCCTGTTAACGATTTAAGGTATAAAGGATTTATTTGGAGATTAGAAGAAAAGCCTACGAGAGAAGAAGTTATTGCTTATTAGTTTATTTTTTTTACATTAGTAAAAATATTTTATAATGAAAAAGAAAAAATCTTCTAGTGAAAAGAGAATTCTGACCTCTAAATTAAAGCACTATTCAGCTTTAGCAGTATCTGTCGTCTCTTTAGATGCTGCAGGTCAAGTGGTATACACCAATATAAATGATACAACCTTAGTTAATAATGGTGACTACTTTGATATTGATTTAAATAGTGATGGAATTCTAGAAGGGAGAATTGAATATTTAGATATTACATCTTCATACTCAACATCGTCAAGTTTTAAATTAAATGGAGCTGTAGTTGATTCTCTTAGCAATGCTTCTATCAATGTTTCATCAACTACATTTAGTACAACTGGTAGCTCAACTAGCTCAACTTATGTAGCAGCAGCATTGAACTTAAATGATAACATAAATAATAATCTAAATAACTGGTCAAATGGGAGCTCTTCAACTAGCACAAGTTCATCTGTTTTAAATGGTGTCATTATAGGTGCTGACGCAATAGTAACTACTTCAAGTTCAACATATAGTACCAACATAGGGAAGTTTCCTGGGCAAAAAGACAAGTTTCTTGGAGTCAAATTTACCATTGGAACATCTACTCATTACGGATGGTTAAGATTAGATATGAGCCTTGATGCAGATTCTATTACGATTAAAGATTTCGCTTATGAATCGTCACCAAATACAGCTATTTCGGCGGGTGACACAGGTAATGTAGTTGGATTGTCAAGGCAAAACCTGAAGGATAAATTTGATTATTTTGCTTCAAATGGTAGAATTACAATTAATTCTAAATTAACTGCAAATTCGATCTTATCTATTTATGATTTAAGTGGGAAACTAGTGCAGTCTGAAATGATTGGCCTTCAAAATGAAGTTTCAGTTCAAGGGAATTTACAGGGAATATATATAGTAGAAATTAGAAATTCGACAGGTGTCAGTAGAAAAAAGCTTTGGTTGGAAACAAGATAAATTAAAAGGAGAATCCAAGTTTGTTGTTAAGGAATTTAATAATGAAGTCTTCTTGGTAAATGAAAGAGGGGAAGTTATCGACGTTTCAGAGAAGGGTTCATTAGCTTTTCTTGCATTAGGTTCCATTGGTCATCAAGCATGGCAAAAAGCTAAATCTATTTCTAAACAGAATGCCTAAACCTAAAGTTTTACTTATTGGGTGGGATGCTGCTGATTGGGATGTGATTAATCCACTGATGGAAAGTGGACAGATGCCTGCTCTAAAAAAACTTGTTGAGAATGGTATGTCTGGAAAATTGGCTACGCTTGAGCCAGTATTTTCTCCCATGCTATGGTCCAGTATTGCAACTGGAAAGTTGGCTGACAAACATGGCGTTTTAGGATTCACTGAACCAGATTATTCAACAGGTAGTGTTCGTCCCGTTAGTAGCCATTCTAGAAAAACAGCTGCAATTTGGAATATTTTGAGCCATCAAAAACTGAAAACCAATGTAGTTGGCTGGTGGCCTAGCCATCCGGCAGAATCATTAAATGGTGTAATGGTTTCAAACTTTTATCAGAAAGCAAACAGACCACATGGCGAAAAATGGCCAATGGCTCCTGGAACTGTTTTTCCAAAAAAGATGAAAGAGACCTTTATGAATTTAAGAGTTCATCCAGGAGATCTTACTGATGAACATATATTACCCTTTGTGCCTCTTGCCGGAGAAGTTGATCAAGAAAAAGATAAAAGATTAAACTCACTTGGAAAAATTTTAGCCGAAGCAGCCACTATTCATAATGCAGGGACTTGGCTGATGGACAATACTGAATGGGATTTTATGGCCATATATTATGACAATATTGACCATTTCTGTCATGGTTTTATGAAGTATCATCCTCCTCACATAAAAGCAATTGATGAAAAACAATATGAGCTTTATAAAGATGTAGTCAATTCTGCCTACCGCTTTCATGACATGATGCTGGGAAGGATACTAGACTTAGTAGATGAAAATACAACAATAATGCTCATCTCTGATCATGGTTTTGAATCTGGAAAAAACAGGTTGCTAAGTCATCCAAAGGAAGCTGCTGCCCCTGCTTACGATCATAGAGCTTACGGGGTGTTTGCTGCAATGGGACCAGAAATAAAGAAGGATGAATTGGTTTTTGGTGCCACGCTGCTAGATATTGCTCCTACTTTATTGAATTTATTCGATTTACCACAAGGCAAAGATATGGATGGCAAGCCTTTGCTAAACATATTTGAAAAGGAAAAGGAAATTAAATATATCAATTCATGGGATGATTTGATTGAGAGGAAGTTTGAAGAAAAGTTAGATCCAGATTCATCAAAAGAAGCTTTGCAAATGTTAATTGATCTTGGTTATGTAGAAAAACCTGATGAGAAAGCGGAGGTGGCCTTAGAAAAAGCAAGAGTCGAAAATGAATTTAATTTAGCTCGTGTTTATTTAAGTTCAAATAGACCGAAAGAGGCTGCATCTATTTTACAAGAGCTATTCAAAAAGGAAAATTCAGTTCGCTTTGGTCTAAGATTAATTATCGCATATGAAGCTTTAAAGAAATATGACGATGCATTTCAAATTATTAAGAAACTTGAAAAGTCTATTGAAAACCCAATTCAACAGTTAAATGCTTTAAAGGCGTCTATTTTACTAGAGGTAAATGATAAAGAGTCTGCATTAAAAATTGTAGATGAAGCATATGGAAAGAGAGTTGATACTCCATTTTCTGCTCAACGTTTTGCAAAGGTTTTAATTGAATTCAAACAATTTAAAAGAGCAGATAATTTTATAGACCGTGTTTTAAAACGTTTTCCCGAAAACTCTAGTTTATTGTATCTGAAAGGATTATCGGTTTTTGGATCTAAGGATTATGAGAAGGCCGTCGAATTATTCTTGGAATCAATAAATAGTCAATTTTTTAACCCTAATGCGCATTTCTATCTAGGTGAAAGTTTGACTAAACTGAAGCTTCTAGAAGATGCCTATAGAGCTTACACGATAAGTTTAAAGCAAAAACCGAAGAATCGAAAATCAATGCAACGAATTGCAAATCTAGAGTCGAATGGAATTAAGCCTAGTTTTTTAGAAGCAGAGTTTGTAAATTATAATAGTAAATCGATTGAAAGCCCTTCTTCAAATAAGCCTGTAAAAGAGGAATACTTAAAAAGCTTAAAGGGTACAATTTACATCGTGTCGGGACTCCCACGTTCAGGAACTTCTATGATGATGCAATTATTAAAGGCAGGGGGCGCTAATATATTTACAGATGGGAAAAGAAAGTCGGACTCAAGTAATCCACAAGGATATCTGGAACATGAAGGAATTAAGAAATTGGCTCGCAATAAAAAATTAATTATTGAAGCAAATGAAAAAGTTGTTAAGGTAGTATCTCCTCAATTAAAGTTTCTGTCACCTCATTTCAAGTACAAAGTAATTTTTATGGAAAGAGATATTCAAGAGGTGGTAAGCTCTCAGCATAAAATGATTGGAAAAAATCAAGATAACTATCCAATCTTGTTGGGTGATTTTTACAAGAAGCAATTGGAAGAGGTCAAACAAAATTTTCTTAATCAAGTAAATGTAGAAACATTATTTATAGATTATTTGGCTGCTATCGAGAATCCTCAAACAGTCATAAAGAAAGTGATCCGTTTTATTCCTGAATTGAAC
>CAYPJC010000029.1:0-8461 GCA_964410855.1 uncultured Flavobacteriales bacterium
GAGTGAAACTAAAAAGACTTTATCCGTCAATTATTGATTAACTTAACACTAGGAAGTAAAATTGAAAACGCTCAACAATTGATGAAACAGTTATTTCAAATTCCAATTACAGCTTCAAAACAGGTGTCAGAATTATTAGAAATATCACCTTCTACAGCTAATAGACTCATTAAAGAATTAATTGAACTTAAAATACTTTCTGAATTAACGGGTTACAAACGTAATAGGAAATATATGTTTACCGAATATTTTAAAATATTTCACCCAGAAAAAACAAATTAAAACTAAAGACAACAATAGTAACCGTTGCACAAACAATTAATTATCTTAAATTTAACCTCAAATAAGCCTTTTTAAGCAAGCCTCTAATTTTCGTGTATTAGAGAAAAGTCGATTTTTGGAGGGCTTGGCATCAATAATATTGACTTTATATTCCCATATTTTTCAAAAATAAAAGGCAAGAGAGATACCTTCTTAAGATATTAAATTTCTCCTGACAAAGCTTCAGAAACATTAATCACATGATCTCCCACTTTCTCTAAAGAAGAGAATACATTCGCATAAATCAAAGCGCCTAGGATATTTGATTCCCCTGACTCTAAATCCTTCAAATGTTGCTTTCTTAACTTATCTCTAAACTTATTAATCTTCCGCTCAATTCCAACGGCTTCCTTCAAGTTCACATCTTTTGTATCAGCTTCTAGATTAGCATTCATCGTTTCAAACGCTTTTCCAACGATTGAAATCATATTATTCAATTCTTCTCTTTGTTCAGGTGTGAAATAAATTTTTTCCGATTCTTTTTTCTCCAGAGCCTTGCTTATTTGATAAAAAATATCTCCTACTCTTTCCAAATCATTCGTAATACTGAGCATACCACGAACCTGAATAGATGCAGTTTCACTCATTTCTAAACGAGAAACTTTAGATAAGTAATCAGCGATCTCAATTTCTACTCTATCTGTGATTTCTTCATACTTTTCTAACTTAGAAAATAATTTTGCTTTCTTCTTCTTACTTGAATTGTTAATGGCACTATAAACAAATTCATTCATTCTTGCAGTAACAGTTCCAAACTTAGATACTTCTTTTTGAGCTTCAAGTATGCACATTTCTGCAGTTGAACCAATAGGCCCTCCAATAAAATCTAATTTAAACTCTTCATCAGAGTCTCCTTTTGACTTTACTGTTCTCTCAGCCAATGAAACCAATTGAGGCACGAACCAAATCAACAAGATAACATTCGCTAGATTGAAGATCGTATGAAAAATAGCGATGCCTGTTGCAGCCATCCCATTATCATTTGGATCAAATTCGCCACCACTTGTTGCACCTACTATAGAACCTACAAGTTCTAGAAAAAATGGAAAAATAATTAACATCCAAGTAACCCCAACAAGATTGAACATGGAGTGAATTCTTGCTGAACGTTTAGCATGAACATTTGCAATTAAAGAAGCTAATTCTGCAGTAATAGTTGTCCCAATATTTTCCCCTAAAACCATAGCACATGCAACTTCAAAAGGAATCGCACCTTTAGCCACCATAGCTAAAGTTAAGGCCATTGCTGCTGATGATGATTGTATGACAACCGTTACCAAAGCACCCAGTATTACAAACATTATAGGACCATACCAAGCATCTTTAAAATCTATAAAAAACTGAACTATTGCCGAATCATTATCTAATGAAGGAACAGCATCTTTCAGTTCACCTAAACCAATAAATAAAATGCAAAAACCGACAATTGCGGTTGCCCAAGCTTTTGCTTTTCCACTTTTGACAAATAATAAAGGAAAGGCAAAGGCAATTAATATGTAGGCATAACTACCAACATTAACCTTGAAACCAATGAGTAAAATAATCCAAGCAGTAATTGTAGTCCCTATATTAGCTCCCATCATTACTCCAGCAGATTGACGCAAGCTCATTAAGCCAGCATTTACAAAACTTACAGTCATCACTGTAGTAACGGAAGATGACTGAACTAAAGAAGTGATGCCGAATCCTGTTAACACTCCTTTAAATCGATTCGAAGTAATAGACCCTAACATTTTTCTTAACATACTTCCAGAAGCCTGTTGAAGGCCTTCGCTCATAAGCTTCATCCCGAAAATAAAAAACCCTAAAGAACCTATCAGAATTAACATTTTTGCAATTCCCCATCCTCGCCCAGTTTTAGCCTTAATACTACTTGACCAAATCATTTTCGACTTGTCATTTTTAAGTTCTTCGATATTTCCGTTAGCAGCAAAGCCCAGTTTGAAATGATATTTCTCATTCCCCTCTAGTCCTTCTATCTCAATTTTATTTTTAAGAATCGAAAATGGCTCCGAAAACATCCATTCACTTCCTTCCATTCCTTTTTTAGCTCTCTTCTTTCCAATATCGGTATTGTAAGAAACTATAGCTTGCATACCCCTCTTCGCTAGTTCCTCTGCTATTTCGTAATCAATACTCCAAGTAATTTTAACACTTTCTTCCCCAGGCTTTACAACAACATTCTCAAATACGTGCATTCCTAATGTAGTCGATTGAACTTCTTTTACCCATTGATTATCATTCCCAATAGACCAATAAAAAACTCTGTCTTCTTTTAGGCTATCTAGTTTGTAACTATTTAAATTTGACCCGATTGAATTAGTGTACTGCCAGTCTTTTTCCCCTTTATATCTATATCTAATTTTTACATTTCCCTCATTCGACTGACTTTGCCATTTTAACTCTACAGACCCAACCTTAATATGTTCATTCTCGCTGTTTTTATAATTCTTAAAAGGACCCGTTTCTAGTTTTGTAAATAAATTGTCAAATTCGGCTTCTATAAAAGTTGCTTCACTATCATATTGAGCAATAGCAAAATAGAATGTAGAGATAAAGAGAGAGAAAAAAACTATTAAATTTCTTTTCATAATTTATTGGTTGTAAAGGCGCAAATATAATTTTCTAAAATGAGCATATACTATTGACTAATGTTAAGGAAATATTAATTCTAATAAGGTCAATAAAATTAAAAATTTGATTTCACCTTACAACCCCTCCGCACAAAGAACTTTAAGCAAACTAAATGTTACCATATCCTTAAATCTACCTTATCAAGCACTCAAAAATTATAATTACTGACATCTTTGCACCCGAATTAACATACCGATAATATTTTCTTAACTATGAAAAATGGGTTATTCGTCATTATAATGACACTAGGTTTATCAGCATTATCTGCACAAACAAAAGTTGATAGTAAATTCGGAAATGGCCTATATAACGGGACTTATTAACGTAATTGCTGTAGATTCCAGCTGGAGCATGAAATTTGGCTTAAGGTTTCAAACTTTATTTATAGGAACTACCTCTTTTAAAGATGATGAAGTAACAAATTCTAAGTCTGATTTTTTAATTCGAAGAGCAAGATTAAAATTCGATGGCTTTGCATATTCTCCAAAACTCCAATATAAATTTGAAGTCGGGCTATCAAATAGAGACATTTCTGGGCTCACCGTTGAAAACGGTACCTCGCCAAGAATGATATTGGATGCGCTATTAAAGTATAATTTCTATAAAAATTTCACACTATGGATTGGTCAGACTAAGCTACCCGGAAATAGGGAACGTGTCATTTCTTCAGGAGATTTACAATTTGTAAATCGGTCATTATTAAATTCTAGATACAATATTGATAGAGATATTGGAATTCAGCTTAGACATCATTTCACCTTAGGAGATAGATTTTTAATTCGTGAAATTTTTGCTATTTCTCAAGGAGAAGGTAGAAATATAACCATTGGTAACCTAGGGGGATATGATTATACAGCTAGAGTTGAATTCCTCCCTTTTGGTGCATTTGCTAAAAAAGGGGATTATAAAGGATCTGATCTCCTAAGAGAACAAAATCAAAAACTTTCAATTGGAATTACTTATGACATGCATGACAGAGCTGTTAGAGAGGGTGGAAATATTGGAAAATTTATGACCACTGATATCGGATATTTTGAAACAGATATAAATACTCTTTTTATAGATTTAATGTATAAGTATAAAGGCATTTCGGTAATGGCAGAATATGCTAATAAACAATCGGATAATGCCTTTGCAAAAGATAGTGATGGCACTCTAACAGGAGACAATGTAATAGTAGGAACCGGCTTAAACACTCAAGTCGGTTACTTATTTAAAAGTAATTGGGAAATAGCTTTGAGATACACTACCATTGACCCTGCCAAAAAACTTAATACTGATATTACTAACCAATACACCATTGGAGGTTCTCGATATTTAAATGGCCATAAGTTAAAGGTACAGGCAGATTTAAGCTATACTACTATTCAATCAGAGACTAGCAATCTTCTATATAGAATTCAGTTTGATTTGCATTTTTAATGTAATCGGGAATTAAATAACAATGGGGCTGAGCTACTTTTGTAGTCATTGAAAATATTGGATTATGAATCAAAATAATAAACTAAAAGAGGTAGCAAAAGTTTTTTTCAAATTAGGAAGCATTGCTTTTGGCGGCCCTGCGGCTCATATTGCAATGATGGAGGATGAGATAGTTAAAAAAAGAAAGTGGATCAGTTCTGAGCATTTTCTTGACTTAATTGGCGCAACAAACATTATTCCCGGTCCAAATTCCACAGAAATGACGATGCATTGCGGTCATGAAAGAGCCGGATGGAAAGGATTAATTGTTGCCGGATTTTCATTCATCTTTCCTGCCGTAATTATCACTCTTGTTTTTGCTTGGCTTTATGCTGAATATGGACAATTACCAAATGCAGAACCATTTATCTATGGAATTAAACCTGCCGTAATTGCAATAATCATTTCTGCAATTTATAGATTAGGTAAAAAAGCCTTAAAAAATATAGAAATTGGAATATTAGGAGCATTAACATTAATTGCCTGTTTATTAGGCGTTAATGAAATTGTTGCATTATTTACTTGTGGGATATTGGGTGTATCACTATTTGCAATTAAAAATTCTAAAAGATCAACGAATGGATTTTTTCCAATCATACTTGCAAGTGGAATTGGCAGCACTAAGGTACTTCTTACCTTTTTAAAGGTTGGCGCGCTCTTATATGGGGGAGGATATGTTCTTTTTGCATTTTTAGATGCGGAGTTAGTTAGTACTGGTCTTTTAACAAGGCAAGAGTTAATTGACGCTATAGCTGTTGGCCAATTTACTCCCGGCCCTGTTCTATCTACAGCAACATTTATTGGCTATCAGTTAAATGGAATATGGGGAGCATTAGCTGCTACTATTGGAATATTTTTACCTTCGTTTGTCTTTGTTGCTATCTTAAATCCAATTGTTCCGAAATTAAGAAAGTCTCCAATAATTTCTTCCTTTTTAGATGCAGTAAACATTGCTGCTGTGGCAGTAATTATAGCTGTTGCCATACAAATGGGAATTGAAACTATTACAAATTGGAAATCAATCACAATTTGCATTTTAAGTCTATTGGCCGTTTTTGGATTAAAAAAATTAAATAGTGCTTTTATAGTTATTGCTGGGGCTTCCTTAGGTTACCTTTTATCCTTTTTTTAAAATTCAATTATCAGGATTACCGAGATCTCCGCCCTTTCTTTGTTTTAAGGACAGACTATTATCAAGTAAAATATATGAAGTAACTTTGCTTTAAGAATAATTGGCATTGAAAATAGAATGAGCAAAGTATCAATTCTCCTTGTAGATGATGAACCAGACATCCTTGAGATGATTAGTTATAATCTAGAGAAGGAAGAGTTTAAAGTTTATACCGCCGAAAACGGAAAAACAGCTATAGATCTTGCTGAAAAGAAAAAACCTGACTTAATAATCCTAGATGTAATGATGCCAGAAATGGACGGCATAGAAACCTGTTTAAAGATGCGAGCCATTCCATCTTTAAAAAACACAATGATTGTCTTCCTTTCTGCTCGTGGAGAAGATTACTCTCAGATTGCAGGCTTCGATGCAGGAGCAGATGATTACATTACTAAACCAGTAAAACCTAGAGTACTGGTAAGCAAAGTAAAAGCTATTTTAAGAAGAAAGAATCAAAGCATTAGCCATACAGAAGTATTACAAGTAGATGGTATTTCTGTTAATAAAGAACGTTATGTCGTTACTCAAAACGGCTCAGAGTTTTCATTGCCAAAAAAAGAATTCGAACTGCTTTGTCTGTTAATGGAGAAGCCTGATATTGTTCTCTCAAGAGATCTCATTATGAGTTCTATTTGGGGAGAAGAGGTAATAGTTGGAGAAAGAACGATTGATGTTCACATTAGAAAAATTAGAGAAAAGTTAGGCTCGCAATACATCAAAACTATAAAAGGAGTAGGCTACAAGTTTAAAAACTAAGTCAAAATTACTATGAGCGGATTAACACCAAAAAATCTTTCATTTAGATTAGCTCTGGCATTAGGTTTAGTTTGTTCTTTAAGTTCAACCCTAATTTGGCTGTTCTTTAATCCATTTAATATTATTTTTACCATTTGGATATTTGGTAGCTCTTTTGGAATCAGCTATGTATTGCTCCTTTGGGGGATTAAGCAATTTATTGACAAGAAATTTAGTATCATTTACAAAACAATCCATAGCCTAAAAGTTGGGTTAAAAAGAGACTCCCATAAAGTAGATCTTAAAGAAGACGTTTTTGGCAAGATTCGAAAAGAAGTGATTGAATGGGATATCACCAATAGAGCAGAAATTGATCGATTACAAGAACAAGAAAGATTCAGAAGAGAATTTATTGGCAATATTTCTCATGAACTAAAGACTCCAATATTTAGCATACAGGGGTATATTCTTAGCTTGTTAGAAGGTGGTTTAGAAGACAAGAAAATCAATAGAAATTTCCTTCTTAAAGCTGAGAAAGGAATTGATCGAATGATTGAGATGGTTGATGATTTAGATGAAATTGCAAAATTAGAATCAAATCGAATTAGCTTAAATAAGATCCGATTTAACATCATTGACTTAACGAAAGAAGTAATCGAATCATTAGAATATAAAGCCAAGAAAAAAGGCTTAAAATTAAAAATTAGTATTCCTCCCAAACCAATTTTTGTTCATGCCGACCCCGGAAAGATATCACAGATCTTAACCAACCTGATTATAAACTCCATAAACTATGGGCAACAAGACGGAAAAACAGTTATTCGCTTTTTTGATTTGGATGAAAACATATTAGTAGAAATTGCTGATGATGGAAAGGGAATTGCAGAGGAACACTTACCAAGGTTATTTGAAAGATTTTACAGGGTCGATAAAGGAAGATCAAGAGCAGAAGGTGGGTCGGGACTTGGTTTGGCTATTGTAAAACATATTATTGAGGCACACCAACAAACCATAAATGTTAGAAGTAAACTAGATGAGGGTTCAATATTTTCTTTCACATTAAAAAAGGCTTATAACACTCTTTTCTTGTCATCTAAGCTTAATTTCGAAAAATATTAAAGCTAGATGCAACCTTCTTAGACTAAAAAGCATCTTTAAAACTAATAAAGACCTTGACCAAGCCGAAAGGACAATTGATGAGTGATGAGGAAATGTTGAAGGGCTGTAAAGCCCATCAAGAAAAAGCTCAAAAATACCTCTTCGATCGTTACTCAAGAATAATGACTGGAGTTTGCATGAGATATGCTGACTCCTATGAGGAGGCTCAAGATATCGTTCAAGATGGCTTTATTAAGGTTTTTAAGAAGATCGGACTTTTTTCCGGAACAGGTTCTTTAGAAGGTTGGATAAGACGAATAATGGTAAACACTTCATTGGATTACTTAAGAAGTATAAAAAATCAACGTTTCCATGTTTCAGTCGATGATGTGGAGTATCTGCTAAAAGAAAAGCAAGAGATTTTGGCTTCGATGCAAGCTGATGATTTACTTGCAATAGTAAAAACATTACCTACAGGTTATCGTACTGTTTTTAACATGTACGCTATTGAAGGGTATTCACATAAAGAAATTGGTGAATTGTTAGAAATTTCTGAAAATACGTCAAAATCACAATACTCTAGAGCTAGGACTCTGTTGCAAAAAAAGTTAGAAGAAATGGATATTAAAAGATAACTGCTTTGAAAGAGCAAAAGAACATAGAAAATATTTTTAAAGAAGCTTTTGAAGACTTCGAGCTTGACCCAGGTAAAAATGCTTGGCAAAAAGTTCAATCTGGATTAAACTCTGGATTAGCTTCTTCTGCGGCGGCTTCAAGTGCAGCAACTTCTTCTTGGGCAGTTACAGCAGTCGTTGCTCTCGTAATTTCAGGAGTTGCCGTTGGTGGTTACTATTTTTTCAATAAAAAGGGTGAAGCCAAATTAGAAGCTTCTTTTGAAAAGAATGTATTAAAAACTGAATCAAATGATATAAGTAGTTCAATTCAAGAAATTGATTCTGATGATTTAAATTCAGCTGAAAATAAATTAAATCAAACTCATCCTTCTGTCATTACAGAAACCAACGAAACCAAATCTAAGCG
>CAYPJC010000029.1:8561-12287 GCA_964410855.1 uncultured Flavobacteriales bacterium
TAAATCAAACTCATCCTTCTGTCATTACAGAAACCAACGAAACCAAATCTAAGCGCATTAAAACTCCAAATATTAGCGAAAGCAAGGAGCTTAAAAATGAGAATTCAGATTTAAAAGAAAATATTTCTAGTGAATCTTCAAAATCTACAGAGGTTGCTAAACAGGAAGTTGTGACTGAAAAAGAATCAGAAGAAAGTAATTCGATTATAAATGAAAGTTTCTCGTCAAACACTATATCTGATGCTGAAGTTGAAGCACCGGAAGAAGCTATAGTCGAAAATGATGATACTAAAGAATCCAATGAGAGTAAGAGTGATAACTTAATTGAATCAAATCTACCAGATCAATTACCAGATTTTGTTGAAGATACAATCAATATATATATCCCAAATGCACTTTCACCAAATTCTGATGGCACAAATGATGTATTAGAAATTGTAAAAGAGAAATCTATAGGATTACAGTATGTTGACAATATTCATTTTACCATTTTTAATAAAACTGGCAAAAAGGTTGCTCAGTGGAGAGGCATTGATGGTAATTGGAATTTAGTTTTACAAAACGGAAGTATAGCCCCAAATGGCAGCTATTTATATCTTTGTAATTATTCTATAAGTGGTGTAGTCCAAAAACCTATTAAAGGTACTTTTACAATCTTCTAGTCCAATATAAATAAGTGAAATTTAATAGTTTAAGTTAGGTCTTAACCATTTCTCAGCTTCTTTAATGGGTTTACCTTTTCTTTTCGAATAATCAATCATTTGGTCTTTTTCAACCTTTCCCAAACCAAAATATTTTGATTTAGCATTTCCGAAATACAAACCACTTACGGCTGCTGTTGGCAGCATCGCAAAACTCTCTGTTAAGCTTATGCCTATTTTTTCAGCTTCTAATAAGCTAAATATAGTTTCCTTTTCGCTATGATCTGGACATGCTGGATAGCCTGCCGCTGGTCGAATTCCTTGATACTTTTCTCTTATTAAAGAATCCGTATCTAATTGTTCATTTTTTGAATATCCCCAGTACTCAGTTCTAACCATTTGATGCAGCTTTTCAGCAAAAGCTTCTGCTAAACGGTCAGCCAGAGCCTTGATCATAATACTGTTATAATCATCGTGGTCTTCCTCGAAACGCTGAATGTGTTCTTCAATTCCAATACCTGCAGTAACTGCAAAAGCTCCAATGTAATCTTCTATATTACTTTCTTTAGGTGCAATAAAATCAGCCAAGGCTAAATTGGGAACTCCTTTTGCCTTTTTACCTTGTTGTCTTAAGCTATATAGAGTCTCAGCAACATTCACTCTTCCTTCATTTTCGAATAGCTGAATGTCATCGCCTTTTGAATTTGCTGGCCAAAATCCAAAAACAGCGCCCGCTTTAAGCCATTTCTCTTCAACTATATTTGTTAACATAGCACGAGCATCATTGTATAATTTTTGAGCTTCATTTCCAACTACCTTATCTTCTAAAATATTAGGATACTTCCCTGCCAATTCCCAGGTGCTAAAAAATGGAGTCCAATCTATGAATGGTATTAAATCTTCAATAGGAAAATCATTTAATTCTTTTCTTCCAATAAAGCTTGGCCGAACAGGTGAATTCTCTTCGAAATTAATTTTCAAGCTATTCTTCCTGGCTTCTTCAATAGAAACCATTTGCTTAAATCCTTTCTTCTTTTCATACTGCTCTCTTAATAACTGGTACTCTTTATCAATGCTTTCTGAATAGGCTTTTTTGACTTCGTTATCCTTTGTCAATAGACTTCCAGCTACCGGAACAGATCGAGAGGCATCTAATACATGGACAACCGGATATTTATAATTTGGTGCAATTTTCACTGCAGTATGAGCCTTAGAGGTAGTAGCGCCGCCAATCAACAAGGGCAAGTGATAATTCAGTCTTTGCATTTCAGAAGCTACATGGGCCATTTCATCAAGCGATGGAGTAATTAAACCACTTAATCCAATCATGTCAACTTCTCTTTCTATTGCTTCTTTCAGAATTTTTTCAGCAGCCACCATAACACCCATATCAATGACCTCATAGTTATTGCAGGCTAACACAACTCCAACAATATTTTTACCAATATCATGAACATCGCCTTTTACTGTTGCCAATAATATTTTACCTGCATTCTTTGCAACATCCCCAGATCTTTTCTTTTCTTCTTCAATAAAAGGCAACAAATGAGCCACTGCTTTTTTCATTACCCTTGCGCTTTTAACGACCTGTGGTAAAAACATTTTTCCTGAACCAAATAAATCTCCAACAATATTCATCCCATCCATTAAAGGGCCTTCAATTACATGAAGTGCCTTTTCATATTGCAGTCTCGCCTCTTCCGTATCTTGAACAATATGCTCCACAATCCCTTTCACTAAAGAATGACTCAATCGTTCTTGTACTGAAGTGTTTCTCCAAGCTTCGTCTTTAACGGTAACTTTTCCATCGGTTTTCGCATTATCTGCGAAATCAGTTAAACGCTCTGTTGCATCATCTCTTCTATTCAATAAAACATCTTCAACATGTTCTAAGAGATCCTTCGGTATATCATCATACACTTCAATCATTCCAGCATTAACAATTCCCATATCCAGCCCATTCTTAATAGCATGGTATAAAAAAGCTGAATTCATTGCTTCACGCACAAAGTTATTTCCCCTGAAAGAAAAAGAAACGTTGCTTACTCCCCCACTAACTAGAGCATGAGGCAAGTTCTCTTTTATCCATTTAGTAGCCTTAATAAAATCAACAGCATAATTGTTATGCTCTTCAATTCCTGTTCCTACAGTTAGAATATTTGGATCAAAAATGATGTCTTCAGGGGGGAAGTTTACTTTTTCGGTTAATATTTTATAGGCCCTTTCACATATTTCAATACGGCGTTCATAATTATCTGCTTGACCAGTTTCGTCAAAGGCCATTACAATGACTGCTGCTCCATATTGGCGAACCAACTTAGCATGCTTAATAAAACTTTCTTCTCCCTCTTTTAAACTGATAGAGTTTACTATTGCTTTACCCTGAACGCATTTTAACCCTTCTTCGATGACAGACCATTTAGAAGAATCTATCATAATAGGTACGCGAGAGATATCAGGTTCTGACGCAATCATGTTCAAAAATATAACCATAGCCTCTTCTGAATCAAGCATACCTTCATCCATGTTTACATCGATGATTTGAGCTCCATCCTTAACCTGTTGCAATGCCACCGATAAAGCTTCTTCAAAATGACCTTCCTTTATTAAGCGCTTAAACTTCAAGGAACCCGTAACATTAGTCCGTTCCCCAACATTCACAAAATTGCTTTCTTTTGAAATAATGAGTGGTTCTAAGCCACTCAATCGAGGCAGTTTTTCAATTTTGGGTGCTTTTCGAGGTGAATACTTATTTGCAATTTTTGAAATTTCAGCGATGTGATCTGGAGTTGTTCCACAGCATCCCCCAATAATATTTACAAAACCACTAGCAATAAAATCTTCAATAAAGCCACCCATCTGCTCTGCAGTTTGATCATATTCTCCAAAAGCATTTGGCAAACCGGCATTTGGATGAGCACTAACTAAAAATTCAGTATTCTTCGAAACTACCTCTAAATGTGGTCTCAACTCTTTTGCACCCAAGGCACAGTTAAAACCTACACTCAATAAAGGTAAATGACTGATTGATAATAAAAAAGCTTCAGCAGTTTGCCCAGATAAAGTACGCCCACTAGCATCAGTT
>CAYPJC010000030.1:0-12021 GCA_964410855.1 uncultured Flavobacteriales bacterium
CAATCCCATTCATAGCCTTTTCTTCTATATCTGATCCTATTTGCTCTTCATCTATCAGCACCACCTTATAAATGCCTTCAATATTCTCAAGAAACCTCTTGGAGTAAGCTAATATTTCTTTAAGCTTGGTAGCGTGCTTTAATCTCATTGAATCTATCAAGTAAATATTTAAATTCTGAATGCTCTCAATCCAATCTTCTAATCCAAAATGGCTATCTAGTGCAGAATCCAGACTTAATTAATGCGTTTTACATTCAAATAACCCGATTCAATGTTATTACTTCTAAGAAATTTTCTTGACAATCCTGCACCATGATCTGATGTTAGAAATAACAGGTAATTTTCTTGACCCAATTCCTGATCCAAATAGTCAATTAAATCAGCTATTGTTTGATCCAGTTTTAAGTAGGTATCAAAAACTTCTTTAGACTCAACGCCAAATTTATGTCCAACATAATCAGTTGCAGAAAAGCTAATGGAAAGTAAATCTAAAATACTGTCATCACCCAAGCCTTCATTAGCTATTAAATCTAATGCCAAGTCTAATGTCATTTGATTTCCTTGAGGGCTTGATTTTAAAATATCCCACCCCTTTTTTTCAAAAATATTACTCAAGTTATAATTGAAGTTGTCAGAGTTATCTGTAACTCCATCTTCTTCATCAAGCCAATTAAATGATAACTGATTTAAAGTAGAATCGGAATACCAATTCTCTGATAAGTAATCTTTCTTAAAGTTATGTCCATTAAAATTTGCCAACCAAGTTGGAGATTGATTCTTATAAAAGTTGCTAGATTCCCAAACACCTAATTTAGAATTAAACCAATACGCTCCATCAGCTTCTTGACCAACAGGAAGTATGGCACCTCTATCTTTCAACGAGATTCCATATACTTTGGCTAGGCTATTTTGTTTAATTAAATCACCCAATGTTTTCGACTTCAACCGAAGAGGTGCAAACAAGTCAATAGAATCATTTTTGACCTTAGCACAATAAACACTCGATTTCTCAACTCTTGAATACCAGTTATTTCCAACAATCCCATGAATTTTAGGATAGACACCAGTATATATTGTGGCATGTCCGGGACCGGTATAGGTAGGTTTGTAGTTGAAATTTACATTTGAAAAATTAAATCCTTGGGAGGTCAATTTATTAAACCCATCTTCAGAAAAATAAGGTGCAAATTTTTCGAGGTAATCATAACGCATTTGGTCGACTACGATGCCAATCAATAATTTTGTTTGCGTTTTTTTTTGAGCACTTAAAAAAGAACAATTAAAGAGCAGTGCTCCGACTAATAGGTATTTCATACTAATTGGAAACTTTATACATAAAATAGATTGCCCCTAAACCAAACGCAATACTAAGAAGTACATTAAAAGCAGCAGTAAAGTAAAACCCTTGTTTAATCAATTCAAACGTTTCAAAACTAAAGGTGGAAAAAGTGCTTAATCCACCGCAAAACCCTGCTATTAAAAAGAAAGTCAACGGTTTATTTAAAGGAACATCTTTAGCAATGTAAAAGAAAACAATGCCTCCAATCAAGAAACAACTTATAACATTTGTAATAACTGTTCCCAATGGAAAGTTCCCAGAATACAACTGGAGAGAATATTTTGAAATCAAAAACCGAATAACGGATCCTAATCCTCCACCTAAAAAGACATAAATCAAATTAGAGCTTAGCATTTTTAATAGTAATTGGAGACAATTTAATCAGTGTTTTATAAACTACAAACCCAATGACTGATCCAAGAATAGCTCCACCCAAAACATCAGAAGGGTAATGCACTCCCAAATAAATACGGCTATATGAAACCACAAATGCCCAAACAGTTAGCCAATAGATCCACTTTTTATTTACTTTCTTTAATATTAAACCAATAAAAGTTGCCAATCCAAAGGTATTGGCTGCATGACTTGAAACAAATCCAAACCTTCCACCACATTTACCATTTACTGAATGAACTAAATGGCCAATGTCCAAATTATGACAGGGCCTATACCTTTCAAATATATTTTTAAAAAGTTGCACGGATAACTGGTCTGTTAATAGGATAACTAACACTACTCCTATTAATACTTTCCAAGTACTTATGCCAAAGCTCTTTATTAAAAAATATAGAAGGAATAAATAAAGTGGAATCCATTCTAATTTACCAGATACGTGCCACATAATTTGATCAAACAAATTATTATGAGCGCCATTAATAATTAAAAAGAGACTCCTATCCCAATTTTCAATGACTTCAAGCATTCAATAAATTTATTTTATTCCATATCAAATCCTTCAATTCAATCAAATTTATTTGACTTACCGAAGATATAAAAGTGCAGTCAACCGGTTTCATCTCTGCTTTAATTTCTTGAATGAGTTCTTCATCAAGAAGATCGCTTTTTGATATAGCAACTATCCTTTGTTTATCTAGTAATTCAGGATTGTGCTTCTTTAATTCATTTAAAAGGACTTCATATTCTTTTATAATACTTGGACTATCAGCAGGGATCAAAAATAGTAAAACAGAGTTTCTTTCAATATGCCTTAAAAACCTAAGTCCTAAGCCTTTCCCTTCATGTGCTCCTTCAATTATTCCAGGTATATCTGCCATAATAAATGAACGATGATTCCTGTAACCAACAATGCCAAGGTTTGGAGTTAATGTTGTAAAAGCATAATCTGCTATTTCAGGTTTAGCAGCTGAAATGGTCGAAAGTAAAGTAGATTTTCCTGCATTGGGAAGTCCCACTAATCCTACATCAGCAAGAACTTTCAACTCTAAAATTTTCCATTCCTCTTTTCCTGACTCACCGGTTTGAGCATATCTTGGTGTTTGGTTTGTTGGTGACTTATAATGTGCATTTCCTTGCCCTCCCCTTCCGCCATTTAAGATAATATGTTCTTCACCATCGCCCATGACTTCAAAAAGCACTTCCCCAGTCTCAGGGTCCTTAGCTAAAGTCCCTATTGGCACTTCAACGATTTGGTCTTTGCCCTCCTTTCCTGTGCTTAAGCTTAAGCCTCCATTTGATCCTGCTTCAGCAATTACATGCTTCTTATATTTAAGATGAAGTAAAGTCCAAAGCTGCTTATTTCCCTTAACAATTATATTACCTCCACGACCACCATCTCCTCCATCAGGACCTCCTTTTGCAGTAAGTCTATCGCGTCTCAAATGTGGAGAGCCATTGCCGCCTCTACCTGATCTACAACAAATCTTAACGTAGTCAATAAAATTGCTATTTGCCATTTAAAATATTTAATGCAAAGTTATCTAATCTAAAGGGGAAAGACTATTATCATTTTTCTTTAATCTATTGTAACTGATGACAACATTTTTCCGTAAAGGCCTTTGAACTATTATAGAAAAATCAGTTCATTTTTTAAATAAAAAATTAAATTAATTAGCTAGTGAATAAAATTGATCTTTTACTTATTGAAAACTCTGAGAGTGACGCTCTTATAATTGCAGAGTATTTGCTTGAGTCAAAGTCAATAGAATATGAGATAACTCATCTTACAACTTTAGAAGAAACATACACTTATTTAGAAAAGAACAAAGTTGATATCATTTTAGTCAATTTATTTTTGCCAGATAGTTATGGTATTCATACTTTCAATAACCTGATTAAAAAGTTTCCGAAAATTCCTTTTTTAATCCTTACAGATATCAAGGATCATTTGATTGGTGTAAATGCTGTTAAAAAAGGTGCTCAAGACTATTTATTAAAAGATGAGCTAAATTCAAACATTTTAAGTCGTTCAATTACCTACGCTATAGAGCGGAAAAAGACTGAAGAGGATCTACGAAAGAGCGAAGAGAGATATAGAGAGCTATTTGAAAGATCGAAAGATGCCATTTACATGTCAACAGTTGATGGTGATTTCATTGATATCAATACAGCAGGACTTTCATTACTTGGTTATAAACCAAGTGATATGATTCACCTAAAAGTAACAGACCTTTATGAAAATCAATCAGATCGAGACCATTTAAAAGAGGTACTAGCTATACAAGGAGAAGTTTTAGACTATCAAATAACCTTAGTTAAAAAAGACAAGAATACCATTTTGAACTGCCTCTTAAGCACTATGGTTGTTTATGATGATAAAAAACAAATTCTTGGTTATCAAGGAATTATAAAAGACATTACAGCTAAACAAAAAGCAGAATTAGCATTAATAAAAAGCCTTAGAGACCTAGACCAAGCCAATAAAGAGTTATTA
The DNA here is from genome assembly GCA_964410855.1 of uncultured Flavobacteriales bacterium. Classification (GTDB taxonomy): domain Bacteria; phylum Bacteroidota; class Bacteroidia; order Flavobacteriales_E; family Vicingaceae; genus JAVJQS01. The sequence goes on from CAYPJC010000030.1 coordinate 4,230, forward strand.
CATTTAAATGTTACCCTTGAAGAAAAAGTAGTTGATAGAACTAAAGATCTATTAAAAGAAAAAGAGCACGGTGAAATACAGCACAAAGAAATCCTTGAAAGCATTCAATATGCTAAGCGAATTCAAGCCTCCATTTTACCTTCAATGAAAAAAATAAAATCAGGACTTAAAGAATCTTTCATCTATTATGAGCCTAAAGATGTCGTTAGTGGAGATTTCTATTGGTATGAAGAGCTAAATAATAAACCCCTATTTGCAGTTGTTGATTGCACTGGTCATGGAGTACCCGGTGCTTTTATGTCAATTATTGGATACACGCAATTAAATGAAATTATTAGTGAGCAAAAAACTTCAACTCCTGGGGTAATTTTAAGAGAATTAGACAAACGAGTTAAGCTAGCTTTAAATCAAAACAATGAGGAGGACAAGAATAGTAAAGATGGCATGGAACTAGGTATAATGATGATTAACTACGAACAAAAAATAATAGAATATGCTGGAGCAATGAGACCTTTATACATGATTAAGAATGGCGATTTGCATATTATTAAAGGAAATAAGTTTTCAGTTGGTGGAACTACCATCCGTAAAAAAGAATTTGTAACAACACGGATTAATATTGAAAAAGGAGATTGTTTCTACCTTTTCTCAGACGGCTATCCAGATCAATTTGGTGGCCCTAGAGGCAAAAAGTTCATGACAAAACATGTTGGCGAAATGCTACAAGGAATTGCTCATTTATCCATGACAGAACAAGAGAAAATTATCAAAAAAACAATAAAAGATTGGATGGGTAAAGAAGATCAAGTCGACGACATCCTGTTCACGGGTATGAAATTCTAAGACTCCAAAACCTCACAAAGTCTATTAAAGACTTCTTCTACTTCGCCTACCCCTTCAATAGAATGGTATTTTTTTTGTTCAGCATAATACTCTTTTAATGGAGCTGTTTTTTTGTTATAGGTAATAATTCTATTATAGATTACAGATTCATTTTTATCATCTTCTCTCCCAGAATCTATTCCTCGTTGGATGATTCTATTTACTAATTCTTCATCGTCCACTTCCAAAGACAACATGTTATCTATTTCTCTATTATGCTTGTTAAGCAGGTTATCTAATGCTCTTGCCTGCTCTGTAGTTCTTGGAAATCCATCAAAAATAAAACCATTTGAATCATTGGAATCTTTTAAGCAGTTTTCAATCATATTTATTACCACATCGTCAGGCACCAATTCTCCCTTTTTCATATAAGATTGTGCGAGTTTCCCTAGTTCAGTTTTATTCTGAATTTCATTTCTCAAGATATCTCCTGTAGAAAGGTGAACTAAATCATATTTCTCTTTTAGCCTAATAGCTTGAGTTCCCTTACCAGCACCAGGAGGTCCAAATAATACTATATTTAACATGTTTTTTTCTTGTTTTTTGCTTTGATTCTCAGAAAGAATATAGAGTGAATTTAAGTTTCTTCCAAGGCCGTCATAATCTAATCCATAACCAACAACAAAGTCTGATTTTATTTCTATTGCAGTAAAATCAATTTTAATATCTTTCTGATACATTGCAGGTTTCAATAGCAAAGTGGCTATAGAAACTGAACTTGCACCCATGCTAGAAATTATTTCTGTTACAGCCTCAATCGTGTTTCCTGTGTCAACAATGTCTTCAATTAAAATAACATCTCTGCCTTGAATCTGTTGGTCTAAACCAATAAGTTGTTTTACACTCCCAGTACTTTTAGTGGCTTTGTATGAAGCAACCTTAACAAATGAAATTTCACAATCAATATCTATTCTTTTCAATAAATCAGCTGCAAAATAAAAACAACCGTTTAATATCCCTATAAAAACAGGTCTTTTACCATTGAATTTTTTATTGATTTTTAGGGCTATTTTATCAATGGCCTTTAGGATTTCTTCTTCAGAAATGTATGGCTCAAAAACCTTGTCGTGAATTCTCACTCTTTTCAATTTATGAATAAAAGAGGGCAAATTTATGAATTAATAACTCGGCTAAGTTCTTATTATATTTATAATCGCAATCTAAAATATATTCCTTTTATCTTTGCTTCCAAATCTTAATTAATTAATGAAAAGCATTCACTCTGATAATTTTAGAATTGGCATATTGGGTGGTGGCCAATTAGGCCGCATGACATTGCAAGAAGCTTACAACTTAAACCTACATATTGACATTCTTGATCCCTCTGAAAACGCACCCTGTAAAAATCTAGCGAATGAATTTGTGAAAGGAGATTTTAAGAATTATGAAGATGTCTTCAATTTTGGCAAAACAAAGGATGTATTAAGCATCGAGTTTGAAGATGTTAATTCCGATGCTCTTGCTGATTTAGAAAAAAAGGGTGTTAAAGTATTTCCGCAGTCAAGGGTTTTAAAAATAATTCAAGATAAAGGCTTGCAAAAAGAGTTTTATAAAAAAAATGCTATTCCAACTGCTCCATTTAAATTAATTGATGGCAAAAATGGACTAGCCAACTTAGACTTAAAGTATCCTCTATTTCAAAAAAAGCGCACATCTGGTTACGACGGGTACGGCGTTATTAAACTAAAGGATAAAAGTGACCTATCAATGGCTTTTGATGAACCTTCCATGGTTGAAGAGGCTATTGATTTGGAAAAAGAACTTTCTGTAGTTATTGCCCGAAATGAAAGCGGTGAGATAAAATATTTTCCTTTAGTAGAATTGGAGTTTAATCCACATGCTAACATGGTTGAGTTTCTATTTTCGCCGGCGAATGTTGCTAAAGAAATTGAATTAAAAGCATATGATTTAGCTACTGAGGTGATTGAAAAACTTGATATGGTCGGTCTCTTAGCTGTTGAGCTATTTCTTGATAAGAGCGGCAATCTTCTAGTCAATGAAGTTGCACCCAGGGCGCATAATAGCGGACATCAGAGTATTGAGGGAAATTACACGTCTCAATTCGCTCAACACCTTAGAGCAATTTTAAATTTACCACTCGGCAATACTGATATTATTTTACCCTCAGTAATGTTAAATTTGCTTGGTGAGAAGAATGCAAATGGTGAAGCAGTTTATGAAGGCATGAAGGAAGCGATTGCCATGAAAGGAGTATATCCTCATCTATATGGAAAAGAAATGGTTAAGCCCTTCCGAAAAATGGGACACATTACTATATTGGATGAGAGCCTGGATAAGGCAAAAGAAAAAGCATTGAAAGTAAAGTCATTAGTTAAAGTAACCTCAAAATAGAATTATTGGAAGTAAAATAGGAATCATAATGGGCAGTATTTCAGACCTAAAAGTCATGCAAAATGGAATAGATTTCTTAAAAGAACAATCCATTGATTGCGATATTGAAATAGTGTCAGCTCATCGCACACCTGAAAAAATGTTGCATTTTGCCAAGACTGCTAAGAGCAAAGGATTAAAAGTAATTATTGCAGCAGCCGGAGGTGCAGCTCACTTGCCTGGCATGGTTGCAGCTTCAACAGCTTTACCTGTTATTGGTGTTCCCATTAAATCTTCAAATTCTATTGATGGCTGGGATTCTATCCTTTCAATTCTTCAGATGCCTAGTGGTGTTCCTGTGGCTACTGTTGCATTGAACGGCGCTAAGAATGCAGCCATTTTAGCCATGCAAATTCTCGCAATATCTGATTCATCAATTTCAGAAAAATTGGAGCAATTTAAAGCAAGTTTAATTGATAAGGTTGAGGAGATGAACGCTCAACTAAAAAAAGGATGATGCTAATTTGAGTAGAAATATGATCTTTCCTATTAGTAAAACAGATATTGAAGAGACTCATTCTCGAATTGCTCCTTTTATTCATAATACACCCGTTTTAGAATCGTCTTCACTAAATCAAATAGCCGAATGCGAGCTCTTTTTTAAATGTGAAAACTTTCAAAAGATTGGTGCCTTTAAAATGAGAGGAGCCATTAATGCCATTCAAAATCTATCTAGCCAGGATAAAAAAAATGGCATAATCACCCACTCTTCTGGCAACCATGCTCAAGCAGTTGCTAAAGCAGCATTATTGCAAAACTGCAAAGCTTATGTAGTAATGCCAAGAACTTCACCAAAGGTAAAAGTGGAAGCTGTCAAAGGATATGGAGGGAAAGTCATCTTTTGTGAGCCTACTTTAGAAGCTAGGGAAGCAACAGTTGAGAAAATAATAAAAAAGACAAATGCCTTTTTTATTCATCCGTATGACAATTATGATGTTATTGCCGGGCAAGCAACTGCCGCAAAGGAGCTTCTTGAAGTTCACCCTCATTTAGAAGCCATTATTTGCCCTGTTGGTGGTGGAGGTTTAACAGCAGGAACAATACTCGCAGCAAATTACTTCAGTAATCAAGTAAAAGTATATGCAGGCGAACCTGATGGAGCAGATGATGCTTATCAATCAATAGAAAAAGGACAATTAATTCCTTCAAAAAACCCAAATACAATCGCAGATGGTTTACTAACTTCTCTTGGAGAGAAGAATTTTGAGATCATCAAAAAAGGAATAGAAAAAATCTACCTAGTTACTGATCATGAAATAATAGCTGCCATGCGCCTAATCTGGGAAAGACTTAAAATAATAATTGAACCTTCTTGTGCAGTGCCTTTAGCAGTTGTCTTAAAGAATAAAAAAATATTTAAGAATAAGAAAGTGGGACTTATTTTAAGTGGAGGAAACATAGATTTAAATACCTTCTTTGAAGCACTCAGCTCAAAGTCGTCTTGACTGATTTCCAAGCTTTTATTTGCCAGTTTGTATAAGCTGTGCAAAGGTGATTTCCCGATTTATCATGAAGTTTGATAATACACTCTTTAAAAACGATTCCTTTATTATTCAGAGGGGTCAAAACTGTTTCATGAAACTCCGAATCAGTAATTTCAAATGTAGCAGTGGCCTCCATTTTTGCCTGATAATGATATTCTACTCGCAAGGATTCCATAATGATCCGATAATCCTTTGAACCAATTTTATATAAAAGGAGTAAGCCTGATGAATACTCCGCTGCAGTTGCTAAAACACAGGCGTGTAATCCCTTTATATGGTTGAGATTCTTTTTTTTAAATGGAATAGAAACTTCAACTTTCTCCTTATTTATCTTTGTAAGCTTCAAGCCATGAGGTTTGTTGAAAGGAATATATCTGTGTAATAGAAAGTTAAGGACCCTTAATTTAAAACGTGACCCTTCGGCTTGTTCAATAAGTTTAACGAAATTCATTTTGATTGGATAACTTAGTATTCAAAGCTAATCAAAATGAAAGCCTCCGACCGCAAAATCCTAAAGAAGAAAATAATAGATGAACTTGAGAATTTAACACACGATATAATTGAATTGAAGGAATTGGTAAAACCTATTGCGCCAGAAAATGCAATCGGCAGAATTAGCAGAATGGATGCCATAAATAATAAAAGTGTTAATGAGGCGGCACTAAGAAAGGCTACAATAAGACTGGCTGATTTAAAAGATGCAATTATAAGTATTGAAGAAGAAAGCTTTGGTATTTGTTTAAATTGTAGAAAAGAAATTCCTATGGGCAGACTGCTTCTAAGGCCGCAATCAAAATCTTGTGTAGAATGTGCTCATTAAGAAATAAAATCAAAATTTTTAGGTTTAGTTTTTTTGTCTAGGTATTTTTGCAAAAAAACATTCTTTAATTAAATAGAAGACTTATGTCTCAAGCAGAAAAAGGAAAAAAAGTAAAAGTTCATTATACAGGAACCCTAACAGACAAAACTGTTTTTGATAGTTCAAGAGAAAGAGAGCCTTTAGAATTTACAGTTGGTGCAGGCCAAATGATTCAAGGTTTTGATGAAGCGGTAGTGGGAATGAAAGTTGGTGAATCCAAAAGTGTAAACATCCCATCTGAAAAAGCTTATGGACCAAAAAGAGACGAAGCTATGGTTACGGTTCCCAAAACTCAATTACCCGAAGGAATGACTCCTGAGATAGGTATGCAATTAGAAGCAACGCAGCAAGATGGTAGTAAACAAGTTTTAGTTGTTGCAAAAGTAGAAGAAGAAGAAGTTGTTCTTGATGCCAACCACCCTTTAGCAGGAAAGGATTTAATTTTTGATATTGAGCTTGTTGAAATAGTCTAAATAGATTAAAAAAATTAAAAAGCCAGATTTAATACTCTGGCTTTTTTTTTGTTGAATCAGACTCTGAACTGGAATACTTAATTCTTCTATTTTTTTTCAAGACATCACTAATTATCCATTCCAATTGGCCATTTGTGCTTCGAAATTCATCGGAAGCCCATTTCTCCACAGCTTTTAATAGTTCAGGATCTAGTCTCAATGCAAACGCTTTTTTTGCAGCCATACTTTATTGCTTTTCCATCAATACAACAATTTGAGCCCCTTGATGACTTAAAGAAATTACTTTCCAACCTTGAAGTGATAATCCATTCAATTTTTCTTCAAATTTGGTATGGCTTTCGAAAACTCCTTTTTTTAAAATTTTGTAATTAGTCATTATTTTAATGATTTAAGGTTCCCGTATTTATAACCGGAGAAGCATCTTTATCGGAACACAATACAGTCAACAAATTACTCACCATCGCCGCTTTTTTATCTTCATCCAATTCAACAATTTTACGCTTACTTAGTTGCTTAATTGCTTCTTCTACCATCCAAACAGCACCTTCTACAATCTTCATTCTTGCTGCTACAATGGCCGTTGCTTGTTGCCTTCTTAGCATTGCACTAGCAATTTCTGGAGCATAAGCCAAATACCCAATCCTTGCTTCCAACACTTCTATACCTGCAATAACTAAACGCTCAGAAACCTCTCTTTCTAAGTTTGTATTTACTTCTTCCATCCCACTCCTTAAAGTTATGTTAGATTCATCATCATCAAAGTTGTCATAAGCATACATATTAGCAAGTTTTCGAACTGCAGCATCTGTTTGAACACGTACAAAATTTTCATAAATATCAACATCAAATGCGGCCTTGTAAGTTTCTTTTACTCGCCAGACAAGAATAACACTGATATTTACAGGATTGCCCAATTTATCGTTAACTTTTAATCGCTCACTATCAAAATTTCGTGCTCTTAAGGAAATAGATTTTCTAACATAGAATGGATTTACCCAATAAAAACCATGCTCTCTTACAGTTCCTTTATACTCGCCAAATAGGGTTAACACACGAGAACCGTTCGGATAAACAAAGAAAAAACCAATTGACGAAACTATTGCTAATGCGAACAATAGAATTGAAACAGGGCTATTCAACACAATTATGATTGAAATTCCTGCAACTAAAAATAGTAGGATAATAAATAATGCGGTATATCCTGATGTCGGTTTGATAATTTTCTCGTTGGCCATAGTTTCTATTTTAATATCATTTTAATATCACAATAATACTAATTATTTAGTTATGAAATACTATTTTTGAATTATGTCAAGAATAAAGTCATTTAACAGTTCTGAAATTGAACTAGTGGTCAATAAAGATTTTATTGATCAAAAAAATAACATTCAACAGAGGATTTTCTCCTTGCTAAATGAATTAGGCAATCAAACTAGCCTTAAACACAATAATGATTTTGCAAGTATTGGCCCAAAAGTTAGCAGGGGAGAAAGCTTAGAGAATTATCCATTTATGATTCTGGATTATCCGAGGCATTTCTCCAAGAAAGAAATATTTGCATTCCGGACTTTATTTTGGTGGGGAAATTATATCTGCTTCACTATTCATTTAAAAGGCATCTATATTCCAGAAAACTTAGATCATCTGAAGTTGATTACTATTAATCTCGCACTAATAGGTATTTAATTTACGCAGCATATTTT
>CAYPJC010000031.1:0-11596 GCA_964410855.1 uncultured Flavobacteriales bacterium
AAAGTATAGCTGGACCTTTCGCAGCGTGTACTCTTAAATGAATAGCTGCCATTTCTAGCTTGGGATCAACTTCTTCTTTAATCCGAACTAAATGTCCATTCTTTTCTAAATCGGCCACACAATCGGCCATGCTTTTATATCCCATGCCTTTTAAACAAAAAAGACAGCCAAATGGCTGTCTTTTTTTTATCTTTTTTCTATAGATTTAAACTCCATCAGGTTATTACCAGTATATACTTGTCGTGGACGACCAATTGGTTCTTTATTTTCCCTCATTTCCTTCCATTGAGCTATCCATCCTGGAAGTCTTCCTATTGCAAACATGACGGTAAACATCGAAGTTGGTATTCCTATTGCTCGGTAAATTATACCTGAATAGAAATCGACATTTGGGTATAATTTTCTTTCTATAAAATAAGGGTCATTTAAAGCTACTTCTTCAAGGCCTTTAGCTATTTCAAGAATCGGGTCATTAACACCTAATTTTTCAAGAACATCATCTGCTGCTTTCTTTATAATTTTTGCTCTTGGATCAAAATTCTTATAAACACGATGACCAAATCCCATTAATCTAAAAGGATCATTTTTGTCTTTCGCTTTATCCATGTATTTATTAACGTCGCCGCCATCAGCTTGAATTCCTTCTAACATCTCAATTACTGCTTGATTTGCTCCACCATGTAATGGCCCCCAAAGCGCTGAAATACCTGCTGCAATTGAAGCGTATAAACTTGCATGAGAAGAACCAACTACTCGAACTGTTGCAGTTGAACAATTTTGCTCATGATCAGCGTGAAGAATTAATAACTTATCTAAAGCATCAGCTACAACAGGGTCAACTGTATACTGTTCAGATGGAACAGCAAACATCATTTTCAGGAAGTTTGAAGTGTAATCTAAAGTATTGTCAGGATAATTTGCTGGATGCCCAATTTCATTTTTGAAAGCCCATGCTGCCATAGTTGGAAGCTTTGCCAATAATCTTCTTATGCTTAAATCTACATCATCTGCTGATCTATTTGGATCAAGTGACTCAGGATAGAAAGCAGTTAAAGAAGAAACCAAAGAAGATAGCACACCCATAGGATGCGAATTAGAAGGAAACCCTTCTAAGATATTCTTTATGTCTTCATGGATTAAGGTATGATGTGTTATCTCCTTTTTAAAACCATCTAAAGTTTCTTTATTTGGTAGTTTTCCATATATTAATAAATGTGAAACTTCTAGAAAAGAAGCCTTTTCTGCTAAATCTTCTATGGAGTATCCTCTGTATCTTAGGATGCCCTTTTCACCATCTAAAAAAGTAATTGCACTTGAAGTGGAACCAGTATTTTTAAATCCAAGGTCAATGGTAATGTGTCCAGAACTGCTTCTTAACGAACTAATATCAATCGCTTTTTCATTTTCCGTTCCTGTAATAATAGGTAACTCATATACCTTATCCCCAATCTTTAATTCCGCTTTTTCCGACATTCATTCAATATTTTATAGTGATAGATAAACACGAAAGTAGTCTAAAAGTTGTGATAGACTAAATACTTTCAATGAATTGCAAAAATAGCGAAGAGAAGGGTGTATTCCAAGCAACTTAATTGAGATAATGAAAAAAGAGTTAAAATAATTGTTATTAAATTTGGGAGCGGCCTAATATTTACATGAAAATAAAAAATTATTATAGTGAAAGCTTACTCCCAGTTAATAGTTGTTCTTGTAATTCTATCATCACCCATTTTTGCTCAGAACCTCTCAATGATTGGGAAAAAAGCGCCAGAGTTAATGCTTGACGAATGGTTTAATTTTGAGAGTGCAGTTAGTTTTAACCCAAGTGATTCTGTCTTAAAAAGCTTAAGCGGAAAAGTAGTTTTATTGGATTTTTGGTTTACTAAATGTGCTCCCTGTGTGGCTTCAATACCACGCCTCAACGGTTTATCAAAACAATACCCTGAAGTGGTATTTTTATCCATTTCGTTCGATGATGAATCTACTATTACCAGCTTCTTGGATAAATTACAGTTATTTTATCCCGTTGGCTCAGATCCAACTATGAAAATCATAGACGCTTATGGTGTATCTGAATTTCCCGAAACTTTTATAATTGATCAAGAAGGCTATATAAAATGGCAAGGCTCACCTTTTCACTTGGAGGAGGAGTTATTTAATGACCTTCTGGGCATTGAAAGGAATTCTAAAAGTTTAACAATTAGCGATAATGAAAACCCAAGCCAAAGCCCTGAATACTCACTAGTGGTAGAAGAACACAGCTTAGAGATGGGAGTATCGTCATACTCGCACAACAATGAGTATGACATTAATATTTTAAATTACGATTTAGCGAGTATTCTAAGTACACAATTTGCTATTAACAAATCAAGAATTATAGCAAGAGATACCACTATGATGCAAACCCACTACGACGTGAGGTTGGAAGCTAATAAGAACAAAAGAAAACGAGACAGAGGGAATTATTAAATATATTTTACCAAAAGAGCTGGGATTTAAGTTTGTTGCTTTAGAAATTGACACACTTGTAAATATTATGAGCATAAAGGATACTTCATTGTTGCACAAGTATCCCTCTGCAATGAAAGGCAGTGTATTTCATTCCAATAAAAGAGAGGTTAAGATGGAAGGTTATCAGTTAGAATCCCTGAAAGATTACATTGAAAATAATTTCAAAGTATTGGTTGAAATAGATGATGATCAAAACGAAGACTTTAAGTTTGACTTTACATTACCTATCAAGAGTTTTGAAGAATTTAAAGCAGCCTTACTTGAGGATTATGGAATTAGCTTGACTTCCGCAAAGAAAAAAATTACATTTTATGAAGTGAAAAAGAATAAATAATATTGATGCTTATCAAGCATAATCATTCAGCCCTACTAAATTCCTTTTGGATAAATAGCGGTCTTTCCCAATTGTTCTTCTATCCTCAACAGTTGATTGTACTTTGCCACACGATCAGAACGTGAGGCTGAACCCGTTTTAATTTGACCGGTAGAAAGTGCTACAGCCAAATCAGCAATTGTCGTGTCTTCTGTTTCTCCAGAACGATGACTCATTACAGAAGTGTATTTGTTTTTTGTCGCCAATTCCACAGCTTGAATGGTTTCAGTTAAAGTTCCAATCTGATTGACTTTAACTAAAATTGAGTTGGCAATGTTTTCATCAATACCTCTTTGCAAACGTTTTACATTCGTAACAAATAAGTCATCTCCCACGAGTTGCACCTTATCTCCTAATACTTTTGTCAATTCGCCCCATCCTTTCCAATCATCTTCCCATAAACCATCTTCTATCGATATAATTGGATATTTAGCCACCCAATCTTTCCAATAGCTTACCAATTCAGATGTTGTCAGTTTATCTCCTGTAGATTTATGAAAGTGATATACTTTTTCTTCTTCTATGTAAAATTCTGATGCAGCTGCATCTATTGCAATAAAAACATCCTCTCCAGGTTTATATCCAGCATCTTCTATCGCTTTTAAAACATACTCAATAGCCTCTTCATTTGAACCTAAATCTGGAGCAAAACCACCTTCATCTCCAACATTTGTAGAAAAGTTTTTCTTTTTCAAAACACTTTTTAAATGATGGAAAATCTCTGTTCCAATTTGCAAAGCATGAGCGAAAGAATTTGCCTTAAGAGGCATAACCATAAACTCCTGAAAATCGATACTATTATCTGCGTGTGAGCCTCCATTTAAAATATTCATCATTGGAATTGGCATGGTACAAGCGTTAACACCTCCAATATACCGGTAAAGAGGCATGCCAACTTCATTTGCAGCCGCTTTAGCAATGGCCAAAGAAACTCCAAGCATTGCATTGGCTCCTAAATTGGATTTATTTTCAGTTCCATCTAAGTCAATTAAGAATCGATCAATTGCAATTTGATCAAACACATTAATTCCATTCAATTCATCGTGAATACTTCCATTAACGTTTTGGACAGCCTTCATCACACCTTTGCCTAAAAAAACTCCCATATCTCCGTCACGAAGCTCAACTGCTTCATGAATTCCCGTTGAGGCTCCCGAAGGAACTGCGGCTCTTCCTATAACACCATTTTGTGTTGTAACCTCTACTTCAACAGTTGGATTTCCTCTAGAATCAAGAATTTGACGGGCGTGAATATTGGCAATTAAACTCATAGGTTCATTTTTTATTTTGTGCAATTATCTCAATAAAGTTATCAAATAAATATCTTGAGTCATGAGGCCCTGGAGATGACTCCGGATGATATTGAACTGAAAAGACATCTTGATTTTTAAGCTTTATCCCTGCAACTGTCTGATCATTTAAATGCTCGTGGGTTATTTCCACTAAATCACTTTGTTCTGCAGACTCTCTTTCTACAACAAATCCATGATTTTGTGAGGTAACCTCGCCTTTTCCAGTAAGCAAATTTATAACCGGATGATTAATTCCTCGATGACCATTATGCATTTTAATGGTTTTCAATCCTGAAGCTAGAGCAAGTAATTGATGACCTAAACAAATTCCAAAGATTGGTTTTTTGGAACTTACTAATTGCTTTATATTATCAATTTCTTCCTTCATCGCAGAAGGATCACCTGGGCCGTTACTCAACATAATGCCATCTGGTTCCCACTTTAAAACATCCTTCGAATCTGTTTTCATAGGAAACACCTTGACATAAGCGTTTCTATCTGTCAAACACTTTATGATGTTCTTTTTGGTACCATAATCCATAACGGCAATTCGAAAAGGTGCCTTTTCATCTCCTTTAAAGTAAGGCTCCTTCGTAGAAACCTTTGAAGAGAGCTCTAATCCTTGCATTGAAGGAACTTCTTTTAATTGCGCTTTTAATTTATCAACATCAAACTCAATGGAAGAAACAATAACATTCATTGCACCTTTATCCCTTACATATCTAACCATAGCTCTTGAATCGACATCAGTTATGGCAACAATATTATTTTTCTCAAAATAACTTTGAAGTGAACCATCAGCCATAGGGCGAGAAAAAGTTTCAGAAAATTTCTTACAAATAAGTCCAGCAATTTTTACTGATTCAGATTCTATTTCTTCATCTTCTACACCATAATTCCCAATATGCGCAGTAGTACATATCATTATTTGGCCATAATAAGAGGGATCGGTATAAATTTCTTGATATCCTGTCATACCAGTATTAAAGCAAATTTCACCAGTGCTTGTTCCTGAAATTCCCGCTGAAAGTCCATGAAAAACAGTACCATCTTCCAAAACTACAATTCCTTTTGCTTTTGTTTTATACTTCATTTTATAGTCTTTTTAGTTCCTTCAAAATTTGATTCAAAAAAAAGGATAAAACGTATTGTTTTATCCTTTTTAATATTTTATTTATTAACTAGTAATTAACGTTCTAGTCTTTATTGTCATCATCCTCTTTTGGAGCCTTTTCTTCTTCTTTTTTAGGAGCCTCTACAGACTCCTTTTTAGCCTCAATTTTAGCTTCAACTTTCGGTTCAGTTTTCACCTCAACTTCTTTAACATCTTCAGTTTTTACTGAATCCGTCGCTTTGTTTACAGCTTTAGGTGCACCTTCTTCAGTTGTTGATGAGCCCCTTCTTCTTCTTGTTTTCTTTTTGGCTCCGCCTTCTTTCTTGTCAGAAGTATAAAGTTCATTGAAATCAACTAATTCCATCATACACATTTCTGCGTTATCACCCAAACGATTTCCTGTTCTGATAATGCGTGTATAACCACCAGCTCGCTCTCCGACCTTAGGAGCTACATCTCTAAATAATTCAGAGACCGTTATCTTGTCATTTAAATACCTAAAAACAACTCTCCTAGAATGAGTTGAATCATCTTTTGATCTAGTGATCAATGGTTCAACAAACACTCTTAATGCCTTTGCTTTAGCTAATGTTGTATTAATTCTTTTATGTAGAATTAATGAACAAGCCATATTTGAAAGCATTGCTTTTCTATGAGGCTTAGTTCTTCCTAAGTGATTGAATTTCTTTCCGTGTCGCATAACTTCTTAATCCTTATCTAATTTATATTTCGTAACGTTCATTCCGAAAGTTAAATTTTTGTTTTCTACTAATTCATCCAATTCTGTTAGAGATTTCTTTCCAAAATTTCTAAACTTCAATAAATCCGTTTTATTAAACTGAACTAATTCACCTAATGTATCAACATCTGCAGCTTTCAAACAATTCAAAGCTCTTACAGAAAGATCCATATCAATTAATCTTGTCTTAAGTAATTGACGCATATGTAAAGAATCTTCGTCAAATTCTTCAACAGCAGATTTTACTTCAGTTTCTAATGCAATTTTCTCATCAGAGAATAGCATGAAATGTTGAATTAAAATTGTTGCAGCTTCTTTAAGTGCTTCTTTTGGATGAATTGAACCATCAGAATCAATATCCAAAACTAATTTCTCATAATCAGTTCTTTCTTCAACTCTATAGTTTTCAATGCTATAATTTACATTCTTTATAGGTGTAAATATTGAGTCTATTGGAATATAACCAATAGGTGCTTCTTCTAATGAATTCTCTTCAGATGGAACATAACCTCTGCCTTTCTCAATGGTTAATTCCATATTGATTTTAACTGAACGCTCCATAGTACAAATAACATGGTCTGCATTTAGTACTTGAAAAGCTGAGGTAAACTTTCCAATATCTCCAGCAGTTAATTTATCCTGTCCTGAAATAGATAAGGTTACTTTCTCAATATCAGTTCCTTCAATTTGTTGTTTGAATCGAACTTGTTTCAAGTTTAGAATTATTGAAGATACATCTTCTACAACTCCTTCAATAGTTGAAAACTCGTGATCAACTCCTTCAATTTTAATGCCTGTAATTGCAAAACCTTCCAAAGAAGAAAGCAAAATTCTTCTGATAGCATTTCCAATTGTAATCCCATATCCAGGCTCCAATGGTCTAAACTCAAACTGACCTTTGTGTTCAGTTGATTCTATCATAATTACTTTATCAGGTTTCTGAAAATCTAATATCGACATAGTTGTTTTTTATTTAGTCAGGTTATTACTTAGAGTAAAGTTCTACGATTAATTGTTCTTTAATATTTTCAGGAATTTGTGCTCTTTCAGGAGCTTGAATAAATTTTCCTTTCATTGTTTGATTATCCCACTCAATCCAATCAAAATTATCTTTTTTAATAGACAAAGAATCATTAATTGATTCTAGAGATTTAGATCGTTCTCTTACTTCAACAATATCTCCTTCCTTTAAAGAATAAGAAGGAATATTTACATTTTTTCCGTTTACCATCAAATGTCTATGACCAACGAGTTGTCTCGCTCCACTTCGTGTGGAAGCTAAACCCATTCGATAGGCTACATTATCCAATCTTGACTCACAAAGTCTTAATAGATTCTCTCCAGTTACACCTTTAGTTCTAGAAGCTTCCTTATATAAATTAGAAAATTGTTTTTCTAAAATACCGTAAGTATATTTTGCTTTTTGCTTTTCCATTAACTGAACAGAGTATTCAGATTGCTTACCACGTCTTTTGTTAGGACCATGTTGTCCTGGAGGGTAATTCTTTTTTTCTAATGCTCTATCTGGGCCAAAAATTGGCTCCTTAAACTTACGTGCAATTTTGGACTTTGGTCCTGTATATCTTGCCATTACTTTACTTTTTTAATGCTTTACAATTAAACTCTTCTTCTTTTCGGTGGACGACAACCATTATGTGGCATTGGAGTTATGTCAATAATTTCAGAAACCTCTATTCCATTGTTGTGAATCGTTCTAATTGCAGATTCTCTTCCTGAACCAGGTCCCTTAACATATACCTTAACTCTTCTCAAACCAAGATCATGAGCTTCTTTAGTACACTCAGCAGCAGCCATTTGAGCAGCATAAGGAGTGTTTTTCTTTGAACCTCTAAATCCCATCTTTCCTGAAGAAGACCAAGAGATTACTTGACCACTTCTATTTGTTAAAGAGATGATAATATTATTAAACGAGGCATGAATATGAGCTTCACCCATTGATTCAACCTTTACCGTTTTTTTCTTTTTCTGTGTAGATTTTGCCATCTTGTAAAACGTTAATCGCTCTTATTTATTTAGTTACCTTCTTTTTGTTAGCAACTGTTTTCTTCTTACCTTTTCTAGTTCTTGCATTATTTTTGGTCTTTTGACCTCTTAAAGGCAATCCAGTTCTATGCCTAACACCTCTATAACAACCAATATCCATTAAACGTTTAATGTTCAATTGAACTTCCGAACGAAGTGTACCTTCAACTGTAAATTGATCATTCAAAACTGTACGGATCTTCGACAAATCATCATCATCCCACTCTTGAACTTTTTTATCAAAACTTATATCAGCTTTTGATAGAATTAGTTGTGCAGAACTTCTACCTATTCCGTAGATATAAGTTAGTCCAATTTCGCCTCGTTTATTTTTTGGTAAATCAATACCTGCTATTCTAGCCATAAATAATGTATTTACTTATCCTTGTCTTTGCTTAAACTTTGGATTCTTTTTATTAATAACATACAAGCGCCCTTTCCTGCGAACAATCTTGCAGTCTACACTTCTCTTTTTTATTGATGCTCTTACTTTCATAAGTTCTATTTTTATTTTTTAGCCTATAACGAAAAACGTAAAGACTATTTATTTTATTTATACCTATAAGTTATTCTACCCTTTGATAAATCATATGGAGACATCTCTACTTTAACTTTATCTCCTGGCAACAATTTAATATAGAACATTCTCATTTTTCCAGAAATATGGGCAGTAATTGAATGCCCATTCTCTAATTCAACTTTAAACATTGCATTTGACAATGCTTCTGTTACTGTACCATCTTGTTCTATAGATGCTTGTTTTGCCATATATAATCTAATTCACTAACTTATTTAATACCTCTTCAACATACATATGCGTTGATAAAACTTCTGCTCCATTTTTTCGAACCACAATATCATGTTCAAAATGTGCTGAAGGCAACCCATCGGACGTAATAATTGTCCAACCATCTTCATCCTGCTTTACATGTCGCTTGCCTAAATTAATCATAGGCTCTATAGCTAATACAAGACCTTCCTTCAATTTCATCCCATTCCCCTTTCTTCCATAATTAGGGACTTCTGGCGCCTCATGCAAACTCTTCCCTAATCCATGCCCAACCAATTCTCTCACGACTCCATACCCCTTGCTTTCTGCTAGGGTTTGTACTGCTGATCCTATATCACCAATCCTATTCCCCGCTTTAGCTGCTTCAATTCCAGCTTTCAAGCATTCTTTGGTTGTTTCTAGTAATGATTTTATTTCATCACTAACATCACCTACTTCAAAAGTATAAGCAACATCTCCAAAGAACTCATTCTTTAATACTCCACAGTCCACAGAAATTATATCTCCATCCTGCAAAACATTATTGCTTGGTATTCCATGAACCACCTGAGCATTTATAGAAGTACAAAGAGTATTAGGAAAACCATTATACCCTTTAAATCCAGGAACACCTCCGTGATCTCTTATAAATTCCTCAGCCAAAGCATCAAGCTCCAAGGGACTAACACCTGGTCTGATAATTTTTGCAACTTCTGCTAAAGTTTTTCCAACAAGTAAAGAACTCTCTCTTATTAACTCTATTTCTTCTTCAGTCTTTAAATACATAAGCTGACTATCCTGTCATATTTACGCTTGACCGACCCTTTATCCTTCCCGTCTTCATTAATCCATCATAGTGCCTCATTAACAAGTGACTTTCAACTTGTTGCAAAGTATCTAATATTACTCCTACTAAAATCAATAAAGATGTACCTCCATAAAACTGAGCAAACTGACCATTAACACCGGCTTTTGCTGCAAATGCTGGCAAAATTGCTACTAATGCTAAAAAGATCGACCCTGGCAATGTTATTCTCGAAAGAATAGTATCCAAGAACTCAGCTGTTCGCTTACCAGGTTTAACACCTGGAACAAACCCACCATTTTTCTTCATATCATCTGCCATTTGATTTGGATTTACCGTAACTGCTGTGTAGAAGTACGTAAATGCAATAATCATCAAAGCAAAAATAAAGTTATACCAAAACCCTGTATAATCACTCAAAGCTGCTGTAAAACCAGTAAGAGAATCCGAGTTTGCAAACCCTGCTAAAGTTATTGGAATAAACATAATTGCCTGAGCAAAAATAATTGGCATTACACCTGCAGCATTTACCTTTAAAGGAATATACTGTCTAACACCACCATATTGCTTGTTTCCAACAACTCTTTTCGCAAATTGCACTGGCACCCGCCGGGTACCTTGTACCAATAATATGGTGGCCATTATTACGAGGAGCAAAATTACCAATTCTACTAATAGTATCACTAGTCCGCCACCTTTAATTCTAGAAGCAAATTCTGCTATAAAAGCAAAGGGTAAATTAGCAATAATACCAATCATAATAATCAATGAAATTCCATTACCTAAACCTTTTTCGGTAATTCTTTCTCCTAACCACATTACAAACATGGTTCCTGTGATTAATATAATCACAGTAGTAACCCACCAAAACAGAGTATCAGGTCTAACTATTAAACCAGCTCCAGTCAATTCAGGAAGTTGAGATGCTATGTAACCCGGTGCTTGAAAACCAACAATCGCGATGGTCAGCATCCTTGTAATTTGATTAATTTTTCTTCGTCCACTCTCTCCTTCTTTCTGTAGTTTTTGGAAATAAGGAATAGCGATACCCAACAATTGCACAACAATAGATGCTGAAATATAAGGCATGATTCCTAATGCAAAAATTGAAGCTCTTGAAAAAGCCCCTCCTGCAAATAAATCTAATAAACCTGCAATTCCACCGCTGTTTCCAGCGTTAGCAATTTCCAATGCCTGAGAATCAACTCCTGGAAGAACAACATAAGAACCCAAACGATATATAAGTAAAAGGCCTAAAGTGTTAATGATTCTAACACGAAGATCTTCTATCGTCCAAATATTCTTTAAAGTTTCGAAAAAACGCTTCATAATTTATGATATAGTTTCTGCAGTTCCACCTTTTGCTTCAATAGCCTCTTTAGCAGTTTTTGAAAATGAGTGCGCTTTCACTTCTACTTTAGAATCCAAAGCTCCTCTTCCCAAAATCTTAACAAGACTATTTCTACTAGCTAAACCATTTTCAATTAAAACCTCTAAGTCTATTTTCTCAACTTTCTTAGTGGAAACAATATTCTGAAGGGTATCAAGGTTAATCCCTTTATATTCCTTTCTATTAATGTTTGTAAAACCAAACTTAGGAACTCTTCTTTGTAATGGCATTTGACCACCTTCAAATCCAATTTTCTTAGAGTATCCAGATCTTGACTTAGCTCCATTGTGACCTCTTGTAGAAGTACCACCTTTTCCAGAGCCTTGACCTCTACCTATTCTCTTTCCCTTTTTTACTGAACCTTCTGCAGGTTTTAGATTACTTAAATCCATGTTATAACTTATTTAGCTATTACGCTTTTTCAACATTCACAAGGTGTTTCACCTTATTTATCATTCCTAAAACTTGAGGAGTATCTTCATGCTCCACTGTTTTTTGGTTTTTAGTTAAACCCAAAGCGTCCAATGTTAATTTTTGCCTTTGTGGTCTATTTATTCTAC
>CAYPJC010000032.1:0-11454 GCA_964410855.1 uncultured Flavobacteriales bacterium
TAAAGTGGCACGCGAGCTGGGTTCAGAACGTCGTGAGACAGTTCGGTCTCTATCTACAGTGGGCGTTGGAAATTTGAGAGGATCTGACTCTAGTACGAGAGGACCGGGTTGGACGAACCTCTAGTGTATCTGTTGTCACGCCAGTGGCACCGCAGAGTAGCTACGTTCGGAAGGGATAAGCGCTGAAAGCATCTAAGCGCGAAGCCTACCTCAAGATGAAATTTCCTTTAAGGGTCGTTATAGACGATGACGTTGATAGGTTATAGGTGTAAAGACAGTAATGTCAAAGCCAAGTAATACTAATTACCCGTAAACTTTCTGCTAATGGTTCAATTCTTATATATTATACTGTATTTTCTTTCTTTTGATGTCATAATTGTATTAAAGTTATTTAAGACTTATGGTGATTATTGCGTTGAGGTTCACCTCTTCCCTTTTCGAACAGAGAAGTTAAGCTCAACAGCGCAGATGGTACTGGGTAACCGGGAGAGTATGTCATCGCCATTTTTTTAAAGGCCCCTATCGTAAGATAGGGGCCTTTTTTTTGCTCAAAATTTTATAAAGAGAGTAAATGCTAAGAGAACTAATGTAAAAAAGAGTAGCTGTTTTTTTTCATACGAATAAAAGTAAAATTATTCCTTGGGGATATTAAAGCTAGTCCCCTTTTTTTAATCAAGGCAGTAGAATTGGACCCAAGTAATTCATCCAAATCCAAAAGCCAATTAAACTTCCTGTGAAACCAGCCAAAAGAAAATTGTAGCGTAATTTTTGAGGTACAACCTTAAAAAGTAGATAACTACAAATTAGGCCACCAATAATTGCAAATAGAATGGAAAGAGAGCCCATTGGAAAGCCTAATGTAGAAGATAGATAGGCCTCATCACCACCAAATAAATCGGAGTTGATGTTTAAGAATTTGTTTAAGAATCCTTGAAAGAGATTGAATACAGGTCTTAACCAGAATAGTCCTAGAAAGAGGCCAATCCAGTGCCTAAATTTTATTCCATTTTTTTCAATTTCCTTGTTTTCAAAGCAATACCAAAACCCAACAGTGCCTGTAAGCATGGTTTGTAAGGGCCCCCCAAATGAAATCCAAAAATTTTCTAACGTTGAACTTTCTTTGCCTCCCCAATTCATACTAGCAAAATGCAATTCAGTTTCAAAACCCAGTTGGTGTGCAACGTATATGTGTCCGAATTCGTGGCTTAAAGTTCCTATAATTGTGAATAGAGCGAATGAAAAAAAGAATACTGCGAAATATCTTAGATGAAACCTTATCTTCATAAGAGTTAAATCTATGAAAATTAAGTAATGTTTAATTGAAAATAACACCAAAATTAACTTCAGTTACGTTTTGGTAGCATCATTTGGTTTAATTTTGAATAAAAAAATAAGAAGATGAAAATAGAACAAATTTATACAGGTTGCTTGTCCCAAGGAGCTTATTACATTGAAAGCGACGGTGAAGTGGCTATTATTGATCCTTTGAGAGAAGTAGAATCATATTTAAAGAAAGCTAAGGACGATGGAGCAAAAATTAAATACATTTTTGAGACTCATTTTCATGCAGACTTTGTCAGTGGACATGTTACTTTAGCAAAGCACAGTGGAGCTAAGATTGTTTTTGGGCCCAGCGCTCAGCCTTCATTCGATGCCCATATTGCAACAGATGGTGAAGTTTTTAAATTGGGAAAAATTACCATTGTTGCTTTACATACACCTGGTCATACCATGGAAAGTACCACTTATTTGCTGAAAGATGAAAATGGAAAAGACCATTCGATTTTTACAGGAGATACATTGTTCTTAGGGGATGTAGGTCGGCCAGATTTAGCACAGAAAGCTGCTAGCATGACTCAAGAGGATTTGGCGGGTTTACTCTACGATAGTTTGAGAAATAAAATAATGCCTTTAGATGATTCAATTACAGTTTATCCTGCTCATGGAGCTGGATCTGCTTGTGGAAAGAATATGATGAAAGAGACCATTGATACTCTAGGAAATCAAAAACAAATGAATTATGCTTTAAGAGCTGATATGTCTAAGGAAGAGTTTGTTAATGAAGTTACTGACGGATTGTTGCCTCCTCCTGCTTATTTTCCTTTGAATGTAAAATTTAACAAGGAAGGGTATGATGATATTGATCAAGTTCTGAAAAGAGGTTCAAGAAAACTTTCTCCAGTCGCTTTTGAAGTTGTAGCAAATGAGACAGGGGTAGTGGTCTTAGATGTTAGACACCAAGATGAATTTGTGAAAGGGCATATTCCACGATCTACTTTCATTGGACTAGATGGAGCCTTTGCTCCATGGGTAGGTGCTTTAATTGCTGATGTTAAGCAAGAAATATTATTGGTTGCCCCAGAAGGTAAAATTGAGGAAGCCATAACCAGACTTTCAAGGGTTGGTTTTGACCATACGATTGGATATTTGGAAGGAGGCTTTAATGCTTGGAAAAAAGCTGGAAAGCCAGTTGATTCGATTAAAAGTGTTTCATCTGAAACTTATGCAGAAACTTTTAAAGATCACCCTACTTTTGATGTTAGAAAAGCAGCAGAATATGAATCAGATCATGTAAAAAATGCTGAGAACACACCTTTAGGTTCTCTCAATGAAAATTTGGCTGAGTTTCCAAGTGATGAGAACTTCTATATTCATTGTGCAGGCGGATATAGAAGTGTAATAGCAGCTTCCATATTAAAGAATAGAGGGATTCACAATATTATTAATGTAGAAGGTGGGATGGATAAAATAAGAAATACTTCTATCGAGACTGAAATCGGAGCTAAGGCTTGCAGTAAAAGTTGAGAAAAGAGAATTTTACAACAAAAAAAAGCAACTCATTCGAGTTGCTTTTTTTTGTTGTAGGTCATGGGTGTTTTGAAAAGTTCTTTAGAAACAATCATTTCCTTCAAATTCTATAGTTTCATCGTAACGCCAACACCACCAAGTACTGATGATCCTCCGCCAAACTCAGCATTGATACCCCATTTTTCATTCCAAAACCAACGACCACCTACTTGTAATCCCCAATTAGCACCATTGTCATCATTATCATCGTCTATTCTCCATCCAACATTTACACCTCCATAGACATCCCAAGACTGGTCTAATTCTAGTAAATCGTCAAAATAATAATTTCCTTTAGCTCCGATAATAAATCGGTTAAAGTTCCAATCAGTTTCCGCATAGGGTTGCACACTAATTTCTGATGATACAGGTAATTCAAGTCCTGCATAAATTCCGGTTCCAATTCCTCCAAAATTTAACTGTTTCGATGCTTGAGCATTAGTATTCATTGAATAAAATGTTAGGCTGATAAGAGCAATACTCGCAATTATTATTTTTTTCATAGTTTGTTTTTTGTAAAAATTTTTGCAAAACTAGTTCTTTTTTAAATAGTAGCTCAAAACCCGTTTCAATAAAAGAATGAAAAAAGAGATTGATGTTATTAAACTAAATGTAGCTCATTTAATTCACTTTTTGTGTGTTAAACCGTAGATACTTTGTCCCATAAAATCCGTTGGAAAAGATTCATCTCCTTCAAATCCTAGTTTCACTGTTCCATCTTCATCAGGGATATAATTGGTTTTGAAAATATAATCCCATATGCTTAAACTAATTCCAAAGTTAACTCCGACTTTCCCCTTTGGCAGATGATAAGCATGATGATAGAGGTGCATCACTGGATTATTAATTAGATACTTTAATGGCCCATAGCTCAATTTAATGTTGGCATGGTTTAAATGACCAATTGTAATAGCTACAAAGTGCACAATATAGGCTTGCTCAGGTTCAAAACCTCCTAAAATCATAATGGCTAATGTTTTTAGTGGTTTGTAGAGGATGTTTTCCATCCAATGATAGCGCAAGTGAGCAGCAAACCCCATTTCTTTAACAGAATGATGAACCTTGTGAAAATTCCAGAATACAGGAAATTTATGCAAGAGTATGTGAGTGAACCACTGAACGAAGTCAAGTAGAATAAAAAATACTATTAACTGCAACCAAGTAGGTAAGTCATTTAATGGGATTACTGACAAGCTATTCAGTTGAATACCCATTTTTCCGAAGATCAACTCAAAAAGATTATAAAATCCGCTGATGAAAATTGAAAATATGAAAAAGTTGAAGAACATGTAGAAAGCATCTAACCAAAAGTCTTTGCGAATAATGGATTGATTTTTTCTCCACGGAAATAAAATTTCCAAACCCCAAACCAATAAAGAGATAACTATTAGTCCCCAAAAGTAGTTTGAATACCAAGGTACCTGAAACATAATAGATTGCCACGTCCAATTTAATGTGCCGACAACTCCTTTAATAAACGAATCTAAGTATTGATTCATAAGTTAGATTTTACCCTAAAATTACACTTGCTAATTAACTTTCAATGTAATCTAAGTTACTTACGACTTGTTTTGTTCTCAATTCCTTGAAATAAACTCCAATTAGATTTCCAATAGGCTAGTGTATGCCATTCATCCACTTTTTAAGTGTTGGAACAAGAAGAAATAAAACTAAAGCAGCTCCGCCTACAACAGCAACTCCCCAGACGAGGTAAGTATTCGAATAAACTTCTAAACCTGAGTTCGATGTAAGACAAAAAACTAAACGTCTAAAAATCAGATTGTCATTGCGAAAATTATAAACGTTAGTGCAATAATTTGAAGCAATCTTACCGTTAAACTGAGATTTCTTTCCTCCTCCGGCGGACAAGCGTTCATTCCGTTGCACTCCACTCATCGCAATGGCGTAGCTTATTGATTTTTAGGATAATAACAAAGCTCTTACATCGAACTCAGGTTTATAGATAATATAGTAAAAAACATTCAAAACCCATCCTGAATTGCAGAATGGGTTTTGAATAATAATATTTTAATTTTTATTTAATTCCGTGCATCATTTTTTTGATGAGTGGAGAAAGAATAATAGCAATAGCTGCAAAGATAAAAGAGATAATTGCTATTTGACCAAATACCGTTGTGTAATTAAACAAAGCAACAGCACCTTCACTTGCATCGCTGGATGGAGTGCCTGCAATAGATTTCGCAGCACTTGTAAGCCAATTGTCAGCAACAGCAACACTAGTATCTCCTTGACTGTCACCACCAATAGTTAATTTAGAAATTACTCCAGAAATATGATGGGCAAAAGCAGAAGACAAGAACCAAACTCCCATCATAAAAGCAGTAAGTTTAGCTGGAGATAATTCAGTTACTTTCGATAATCCCACAGGAGATATAAAAAGCTCACCAGTCGTAATGAGTAAATAGCCAATCATAAGGAATGACATTGCTACCATACCATTTGAGTCCATGTAATTGCTACTTAGTGCAAATATCAAGAACCCTAAACCAAGTTGTGCAATCCCTAATCCAAATTTCATTGGAGTGTTTGGATTCAATCTCTTTTTATCTAACCATACCCACATCATCGAGAATGGGATTGCAAAAATCATAATATATCCCGGATTAATAGAATTAGTTTGGGCAGCGTTTAATCCTACTAAATTTACGTGATCTTGAGCAAAAACTGTTAAAGAACTACCAGCTTGTTCAAAAAACGACCAAAATATTGTAATAAAGAAAGTAAGTATAGAAACAACTATCAATCGTTCTCTAGTTACTTTGTCTGATTTAATGCAGGTGTAACTTAAAAATAGGACTACAACAATTAAAAGGGAAAATAACAAAAAGGTCATTAATCCAGATTCTAAAGGAGATTCTGGAAATACAATAAAATTATTTTGTTTTACCAAAAATGCAAACAAAGGTGCTGAAAGTAAAGCCAAAAAGTAGACAATATGTTTAACATTCAATAAACCAAAAAACTTTTTTTCTTTGAATTCCTCTGGTTGTTCCCCTTGGTTTCCATAAATATTCTTTTTGCTTCCATTCCAAAATACCAGAACACCAGCTAACATTCCAATTCCTGCAGCGGCAAAACCATAATGCCATCCGTAAGAAGCGCCAAGCCATCCGCAGATTAAAGGAGCTATAAACGCTCCAATGTTTATTCCCATGTAAAAAATGGTAAACCCACCGTCTCTTTTTGGATCTTCTTGTTTGTACAATCCCCCTACCATTGTTGAGATATTTGGCTTGAAAAAACCATTTCCAATAATTAATAGACCTAATGACAAAAAGAAAATAGTTTTATTTTCAAAAGCCATTGTAAAATGGCCTAAAGTCATTAAAATACCACCTAACATGATTGAGTTTTTATATCCAATTAATCTGTCAGCAATCATTCCTCCAATTGCGGGCGTAAAATATACTAAAGAGCCATAGGCAGCATAAATACCATATGCAAATTCTTTTCCATCAGCTAAATCAGCAAAGAGTTCGTTTATTAAATAGAGTGTTAATAAAGCCCTCATTCCGTAAAAACTAAATCTTTCCCATAATTCTGCAAAGAATAAGTAAAAAAGCCCTTTAGGGTGACCCCATAATTCGTCTTTAGCTGTTGCTACGTTTTCCATAATATAGTTTTAGTGTATAATTGATTTTAAAGGATGTCTAAAATAGGAAAATAATGTTGTTCCGCTTTTACTAAATGTCAATTACAAATTTGATTCAATAAAGTTGGTCATCATCGTGTATAAATGATATCTGGTATTGCCCCCATAAATACCGTGATTCTTATCAGGATACATGAAAAGGTCAAACTGTTTATTTGCGTCAACTAAGGCAGATATCATTTCAGTGGTATTTTGTAAATGAACATTGTCATCTGCCATTCCATGCACTAAAAGGTAATTCCCTTTTAATTTGTCTACATGATTAATGGGCGAGTTGTCATCATATCCACTTTCATTTTCTTGTGGGGTTTGCATATAGCGCTCAGTATAAATTGAATCGTAAAATCGCCAATTGGTTACTGGTGCTACTGCAATAGCCGTTTTAAAATGTTCTGCTCCTTTTAAGATGCATAATGAGGACATATAACCTCCATAACTCCATCCTTGAACACCAATTCTTTTAGCATCAACATAAGGTAAGCTTGAAAAATACTTAGCAGCTTCAATTTGATCAATGGTCTCATATTTACCCAATTGCTTGTAAGTGCATTTTTTAAATTCTACTCCTCTTCCTCCAGTTCCTCTATTATCCACAGAAACTACAATGTATCCTTTTTGAGCCAACATTTGATGCCAAAAAAAGTTAGAGCCACCCCAACTATTTGTTACTGTTTGTGATCCTGGCCCACCATAAATAGTTAAAAAAACGGGATATTCTTTTGATTTATCAAAATCAACTGGCTTTATCATCCAAGCATTTAATTCAATGCCTTCAGTTGTTTTAAAGCTAAAGAACTCCTTCTCTGAAAGTTGAAACCCTTTTAGTTTTTCTTTCAACTCTTCATTGTCTTTTAATACCCGAACTTCTTTTCCCGAAGATAGGTTGAGTGTAATGTAACTTGGTGAGTTTGCGGTTGTGTTGTAGTTTATGAAATAAGAAAAGCTTTTACTGAAAACGCCTCTGTTCGTCCCTTCTCTCTTACTTATTCTCTTTTTCTTTTCTCCTTTTAAATTGATGCTGTAAACATTTCTATCCATTGGACTCGTTTCAGCTGACTGAAAATATACCTTGGCATTTTTAAAATCAACTCCATAGAATTCAGTGACAGGCCAATTCCCCTTAGTTAATTGTTTTTTCAATTGCCCATCTAAAGCGTACATGTATAAATGGCGAAATCCATCTTTTTCGCTAAGGATTATAAATGACTTGTCGTCTTCTAAAAAGTGAACATCAAATGGCATCTCAATATAGGTGTCACTTTCTTCTGTATAAATCACTTTACCATCACCGTTATTTGCATCAACAAGGTTAATTTTTAGCTCATTTTGATGGCGATTACTACTCATTACTGCTAATTGATTTGCATCTTTAGTCCATTTAATGGAAGTTAAATACTCATATTCTGTTGTTAAATTGGCAGATAGAATTTGCTTGTTAACGATATTGTATATTTTAATCGCAACCGCTGAGTTTTCTTCACCAGCCTTTGGGTATTTAAATCGATAGTCAGTTGGATAGAGGCTATCATATATCTTCATGTTCCACTGTTTAACAGCAGTTTCATTAAAACGATAAAAAGCAATCTTGTTCCCATCTGGCGACCATTGGAAGGCTTGTGATAATTCTAATTCTTCTTCATAAACCCAATCTGAGGCTCCGTTTATGATTTTATTATTTTCTCCGTCATCTGTAATCTGCACTTCTTCTCCTGTTCCAAAATCTTTGTAGAATAGGTTGTTGTCTTGAACATAAGCTACTTTTTCGCCAGATGGAGAAAAGTCAGCATACATTTGCTTTGATTTTGAAGAAAGATCTAAAACTTTCATGGATTCTAGCTCAACAACATAGAAAAATGCGTTGCTAGATCTTCTATAAATAGATTCAATTTCTGTGGCGATTAATATCTTTTTTTCATCAGCAGAAAATTCGTAGTCATCTATTTGTAGCTTTTTACCTTGAAAGTCTAGGCTAGCAGATTCTAAAATTGTTTCAACCTTTTTTCCGTCTTTGTATCTATATTTTGATAAAATGTTACCATTTTCGCTCCTTTCCAAAACTGTATAATGCAGGCCATCATTCATTGATTTAAGTCCTCGGACAGTCTCTCCGCTAAACGTTCTGTTTGTCCAAATATCAGCTAATGTGATCATTTGTTGACTTGATTCTTCTATTTCGGAAGACTGGCCGTTTGCTTGGAATGAAATAATAAGGGATAATAATACGATTTGAATTTTTCGAATTCTATTTTTCATCATGGGGTTTACTAAATTTGGAAAGTCGAATTTACTGAAATAGATATAGAATCTAAAGACTCATATATGAGAGGATTAAATAATTGGGGAAAGCTAAGCGCTGAGCTAATCAGCCAATTTGAAAACATGCTTGGAAAGGATGCGGTAATCATTGATGCTAATCAATTGGAGCTTTACGATCATGACCATACGGAAGATTTTCACTTTTTACCTGAACTTGTACTTATTCCAAGCTCTTCCAATAATGTAGCTGAGGTATTGAAAGTCTGCAATGAGCATAGGATTCCTGTAACTGTTAGAGGAGCCGGAACTGGGCTAAGCGGCGGAGCATTGGCTGTTGAGGGAGGAGTCATCTTAAGTATGGAAAAAATGAACCGTATTTTATCTATTGACGAGGAAAATTTCCAAGCTACTGTGGAACCAGGTGTCATAACTCAAGTTTTTCAAGAGGCAGTGGCTGAGAAAGGGATGTTTTATCCTCCAGATCCTGCAAGTAAAGGAAGCTGCTTTATTGGAGGGAATTTAGCCGAAAATAGTGGTGGGCCAAAAGCTGTAAAATATGGGGTGACGAAAGACTATGTATTGAATCTTGAAGTCGCTTTAGCAGATGGGACTTTGATGTGGACAGGAGCAAATGTTCTTAAAAACTCAACTGGGTTAAATATTACTCAGTTAATGGTTGGTAGTGAAGGAACCTTGGGTGTGATCACAAAAGCTGTTTTTAGATTAATTCCACTACCAACAAAAGACTTGTTAATGCTTGTTCCATTTAGGAAAGCAGAAGAAGCTTGTAAAGCGGTTGCTGCTATTTTTAGACTGGGGATTACACCTAGTGGTTTGGAGTTTATGGAGCGAGATGCCTTAGAATTTGCTAAGAAATATGTCGAAGGGATAGAGTTTGAGGTTGAGGATGACATCGCTGCACATTTGTTAATTGAATTAGATGGAAATAATTTAGATGTTTTAATGCAGGAAGCGGAATTGATTTACAACTTATTGAAAAACTATGATTGCGGTGAAATTCTTTTAGCAGACTCTCAAGCTCAAAAAGACAAACTGTGGAAGTTGAGACGAAGTCTGGGAGAAGCTGTAAAAGTGAATTCAATTTATAAAGAAGAAGATACGGTGGTGAAGAGAGCAGAGTTGCCAAAATTATTATTGGGAGTAAAAGAAATTGGGAAACGATATGGTTTTCAATCGGTGTGTTATGGGCATGCGGGTGATGGTAATTTGCACGTTAATATTTTAAAGGGAGATATGATTGATGAGGAATGGAATGGCAGTCATTTAAAGGAAGGAATAAGAGAAATATTTAAACTCTGCAAAGAACTTGGAGGAACTATTTCAGGGGAGCATGGAATAGGTTTGGTTCAGAAGGAGTTTATGGACATTATGTTCAGTAAACAAGAAATGGACTTGCAGCGAAACATTAAGAAAGTTTTCGACCCGAAAGGGATATTAAACCCCGGTAAAATTTGGGTTTAGGTCAAAGTAGAAAGGAAAACTCAATATGGTTTTGTTCTACAAAAAGTGGATTTAAATATTAGCCCTGTTTTTTACTTATAGTGTAAAAGCACAATCCATTTCTAGATTTAGCTGTTTTTCCTTCGTTTACAATTTTCCATTTTCTATGGAAGGAAAGCTCAGAATCACTTTTTAGTAGGATGGTATTCTTGTTTTTTAATTCCCATTCACCACTTACTTCAATCTTCTTTGATGAGTTCGAAAAGTCTTGATAAGTATAGCTGTGGTCTTTATTCAATACTAATTCAATTTGTGAAGGATCAGTGTCAGAAACACCATATGTTCCCACTATCTCAGTTGAGTTTATTGCCTTAAATCCAAAAGAGGAAATAATCAATAGTAAGGCAAGGGCTGGAGTAATTATCTTTTTCATAAGGTTTGGGTTTGTATTTCGATGACTAAGGTACTTAAAATAGGAAGTTTTTAATTAAGTTCAATTTTTTCACCAAATTGCAATGACTTCAAATCAAGCTTACGTTCTCGGCTAAAACCCGTGACCGTAATTTATATAACACTAAGCTATGAATTGTGAGCGATAGTGAATGATTTATAGGTGCTGTTGTGCACTTGTACCTTTATTCTTTTTCAGACTTATTTCGTTTTAAAAAGTCGTACCAAGGGGGACTTTCTTGTTTGTCAAATGGACTAATTACTGGTGTACTTATTATTGGTAATTGCTCTTGAAGGACTTTAACTTGATTTGAAATGATTTCGTTATCTATTTTACTTTGATCTTCCTTACTGCGATCTGCAATAGGTGCCTTTATTCTGTCCATCAAAAAAAGAATTGATCTTATAGAATTCATTTTAACTTCTGTTCGTATGAATTGACTGACAAAATTCTTGGTAAGATTTAAAAAAATGAAAATAAATAATACGAGAATTAGTATTACCGATGATCTGATAGCAATCAATAGGTATAAAGCAAGGGTTTGATGTTTCGCGAAAATCGATTCCTCTAACCATGTAATTGTATAAGAACCTAGAACTTGATATAAAGCAATCCAGATAACCGATAAAAGAAGAAGACCAGATACGATAGCACCAATTACGTAATAGATTTTTGTTCTTCGATGCGCTTTACTAATTCCATCAATATCATTATTAATCTCGCACTAATAGGTATTTAATTTACGCAGCATATTTTATGCTAGGAT
>CAYPJC010000033.1:0-11348 GCA_964410855.1 uncultured Flavobacteriales bacterium
GATCCAGATCAAGCAGGATTTAGCAAGAAGAAAAGCATAAAACCAAAACCTGGACCAAAAGAAATTTATTCAAGAATTCCTTACAGCAGGAATACCCAATATGATGTGCATCAAATCATTGATTGCTTGGTTGATGATAGTGAGTTTGAAGAATACAAAGAGCTGTTTGGTAAAACAATTGTTTGTGGTTATGCTCGCATTGATGGTTGGGCAGTAGGTATTGTTGCTAATCAGAGAAAATTGGTAAAGACAAAGGGTGGAGAAGCAAGGTTTGGAGGTGTAATTTATTCAGATTCAGCAGATAAAGCAGCTCGTTTCATAATGAATTGTAATCAAAAGAAAATTCCATTGGTTTTTTTACAAGATGTTACAGGCTTTATGGTAGGTTCTAAATCTGAGCATGGTGGTATTATTAAAGATGGTGCAAAAATGGTAAGTGCTATGGCTAACTCAGTAGTTCCAAAATTTACGATAGTTATGGGTAACAGTTATGGAGCAGGTAATTATGCTATGTGCGGAAAAGCATATGACCCGAGGTTAATTGCAGCCTGGCCAACTGCAAATATTGCTGTAATGAGTGGTGCTTCTGCAGCTAAAACTCTTTTGCAAATTAAAGTAGCAACATTAGAAGCAAAGGGTGAGAAAATAACAGAAGAGGATAAAGCAAAATTTTTAAAAGAAATAACTGATCGCTACAACAAGCAAACATCACCTTATTATGCTGCAGCGCGTTTATGGGTTGATAATGTGATTGATCCAATGGAAACAAGAACATGGATTTCGTTAGGAATTGAAGCGGCCAATCAAGCCCCCATTGAAAAACCATATAATGTTGGTGTATTACAAACTTAATAGAAGCGATTTATAAACCTAAAACTGATTTTTATGAATTCATTCGGAAGAAGAAATAGAGGTAGAGGATCTTTTGGATATTTTGTAGAATTTGTAATTATCATCGCCCATGTAAGATTTCGTTTTTTATTGATTATATTTATGTATTCTCAAAATGCTGTAACATTGCACACTATTTGAAAATAAACTAATTTTGCGTCCGATTAAAATGGAAGAAAAAAAGCAAATTACAATCCATAATATTAAGAGTAATGGATACCGTCAGGTACATACTGATGGAGCAAGTGCAGGATTAACCCCATCAGGGTTGATAAATATCAATTTTTATAATCAAAGAAATGTAATTCCTAAAGGAACAATTTTCGAGTTAGATGGTGGGAGGCTAGGTAAGCTTATTGGTGTAACTGAAGATTCTAAAACTGGAATAATTAGAGAGTATGATTTTGGAATTTATATAGATATTAATACTTGTAAAAGTATTAGAAATCTGTTAAATGATAAAATTGAAGAATACGATAAATTAATAAAATCCGAACAGTAATGTACAACATTAATAGTATATCATATACTGAAGATAGAAGGAGTTTATATATAGCTGCAAGTATTGCAAGTCTGTCTTTAATCAGTTTTTCTGAACCAAGTGTAAATATGGATTATATAGCTGAAAAAGTTACAATTGAACTAAATGAAGTTAATGAAGAAGAATCTTCTTTAGAACTAACTCAACATGCTATGAACTTGACTCAGGAAAGTCTTTCTGAAGATTGGAATAACGAAGATGATGATCATTGGTCATCTTTTCTATAGATGGATTACGAACAAGGAGATATAGTTATAGTTCCATTTCCTTTTACGATGGGTGCAAGTTCAAAAGTGAGGCCTGCTATTGTCGTTTCAAATACTGTAGTTAATGAAACTCAAGATGTCATTTTAGCTCAAATAACAAGTAAGCCAAAAATCGATATTTTTTCTTATCAATTGGACGACGATAAATTGAGTGAGACTTTAAACTTAAAAAGTCAGGTTAGGTGTCATAAAATATTTATAATTAAAAAGTCTACCATTACCAAGACCATATCAAAGTTGAGTGATGAAGGAATATCAGAACTTAAAAGTAAAATTTTTAGTTTCTTTTAAAGAATGAATGCTATCGCTGGTATATCAGTATCCTTCTTTTTAAATGAATGGCGTGAAAAAGAGAAGGAAGCTGAGAAAAAGATTAGACTTCTTCATGAAATTAGCACTGACTTAAGAACTGACTCAATGAAACACAAAATGCATATTTGAAATTAATGAATGATCCAAACTTGATTTTGAATCAGGAAGATACTTTACTTGAGCGTTTTTTGATGATTCACAATCAACTATATAAACTTTCCAAGGAATGGTTCTTTATAGAAAAGGACTTCGTATTATCTCAGATGTTACCTTATATGGATAAGAATGCTCCTTTTTATTATCCTCCACCAATAGGAAAATCATTCCAAGGCAAGGTCTTTTTGGATCTAAAAAAGGATGACGCGTTTATGAATTTGCTCAAATCTGGGAGAAGTTATAAATCTTACATTTTTCAGGTATATAAGGTTAGTTTGCTTCAGATATCAAGCTTTCGAAATCAAATTGATTCCTATTTAAGGGAATTAGAGAAAGAGGATTAGTGAGCTACTTAATTCTATTTCTAGTAGGTGTTTTGGCCTATATTGTCAGTACTTTGTCAGGCGGAGGAGGGGCATTAATACTACTTCCCATCGTTGGTTTTTACTTAAGCCCTTCAGTTGTTGCACCTGTTGTAAATCTTGGTAATATGATCGGCAGACCTGTTCGATTATACCTTTTTTGGAAAGATATTCAATGGGATATTGTTCGGTTTTATGTCCCATCTGCTATTATCGGAGCAATTGTAGGGGGATTAATTTTCATCCAACTTAATGCAGATTGGATCCAAACCTTACTCGGCATTTTTTTAATTTCTACTGTCTTTCAATATCGTTTTGGAAAAAAGAAGACCTCCTTTAAGATGAAAAAGCAATACTTTATTCCTTTGGGCTTTTTGGTGAGCTTGATTTCAACTCTATTTGGAGCTACAGGGGCTATTCTGAATCCATTTTACCTTAATATGGGTTTGGTCAAAGAAAAAATGATTGCTACAAAAACCGCCAACTCTTTTTTAGGAGGAATTGCACAAATAGGGTCTTATGTTTTCTTGGGTGCTTTGCATGGAGATTTATGGTGGTATGGTTTAATAATTGGAATAGGTGCGATAGTCGGGAATGTTTTTGGGAAAAAACTGCTGTCAAAAGTAAGTGATCAGTTATTCCGGCAATTTGTAATTGCTTTAATGATGTTAAGCGGTGTTATTATGCTTTCCAAACAATTTCTTTAGGGTTGAAATTCCAATAAGGTCATTTGGGATTTATAACCGCTGCGAATTTCTCCATCTAAATCAGTATTCAATCGATTATCTTCACGATACACTAAACCAACATTTGTAGCGTATTTCTCTTCTGTAAAGAATTGTTGAATTCGATTAAATTCATCTTCTTGTAATACAGTTAAAACAGAGTCGTAAATAATTCCTGAGATATTTAAAGGTTGATTGATAGCAGTGTAAGAGTATTCTAATTCATCTTTAATGTTGAACGCATTACCATCCCATTTTTTATTTTTTGAGATTGGAAAAACCAAATTAACGGTTGTTAAATTATCCTCTTTCTTTTCATATCGGCTAGAGGTAACGGTATAGCTTATAATCTTTTGAATAATCCAATTGCTGGTGTCATTGTTTTTGATGCTTCTTTCTATTGCAAAAGCATCTCTCCCTGCATCATCTTTGAAAGAATTTAAAACGATTTCTTTTCGTTGAAATGAAACCGTATCTATCGAATTATCAAAATCATCATATAGAATAGAATCTACCCGATAGATACTTGTTTGACCAATATTTATAGGCATGTAGTTGTAACCAAAATAGATGGGTTGCTCATTTTCTGAATCGTCTTTGCAGCCAAATAGCAAAAGTGAGACAAGAAGGGTTAAGAGGAGTCGATTCATTTTTATCTACTAATGAAACCACCTCCGATTAAATCATTGCCTTCATAAAAAACTGCAGATTGACCTGGAGCAATTCCTTTGACCTCGTTAAAAAAATCTACTTCAATTTCTCCTTCTGAATTGATACTCAAATGACTCATTGTACCCTTGTCTTTGTATCTAACTTTGGTTAAAATGTCAATATCTGTGGGAATTTTATCATACTTAATCAAATTAGGAGTGCGAACACACATACTTTGACGCTTTAAGTCATCTTTTTGTCCTAAGACAACCGTATTGTCTGAGGGGTTAATTCTCAAAACATAAAGCGGTTCCCCAGTAGCTATACCAAGCCCTTTTCGTTGGCCTATTGTATAAAATGGATATCCTTCATGCTGACCAAGAATGTTTCCTTGCAAATCAATGAAGTCACCACCTTTTACTTTTTCTTCTAAGCCCTCAACTTTCCTTTTTAAAAATCCACGATAATCGTTGTCAGGTACAAAACAAATTTCATAGCTCTCATTCTTTTTCGCTAAATCCTCATGCCCTCTATCCAGAGCCATTTTTCTAATTTCTGGTTTTGTGAAATTCCCAAGAGGAAATTTAGTCCTTGCTAAGGATTTTTGAGAAAGACCCCAAAGCACGTAAGATTGATCTTTATTCTCATCTTTTCCTTTTGAAATTACATACCTTCCATTTTCTTCACGCACATTCGCATAATGGCCAGTCGCTATAAATTCACAACCCAATTGATCTGCACGTTTTAGCAAAGCATCCCACTTAATATGTGTATTGCATAAAACACATGGATTCGGTGTTCTTCCTGCAGTATATTCTTCTACGAAGTTGTCTATGATAAAATCTCCAAACTCTTCTCGAATATCAATTATCATGTGATGAAACCCATAATTGACAGCAAGTATTCGGGCATCATTAATATCATCTAAGCTACAACAGCCAGTTGTTTTTTGATTACCTCCTGAACTTGCATAGTCCCATGTTTTCATCGTAACACCGATTACTTCGTAACCTTCTTCATGCAAGAGTATAGCAGTAACGGAGCTATCTATTCCACCGCTCATTGCAACTAATACCTTTCCTTTGCTTTTTTTAGTCATATTTAATCTTCCCTTTCAAATCGTCGTAATCTAATACATCTTTAACATTACTCCTAAATTCATCAGAATCATCTATTATAATTTCTGCTTCAGGATTTAATAAACGTCCTTTATCATACTCCAACACTTTGTCAACTTCTAATAATTCCTTATAGTAAATCCATCTGCCATCACGAGAACCTTTAACATACATTCCTTTTAGAATTTTGTTTCCTGAGGCATCAAAAGTTGTACTCAAGCCTTCTAAAAATCCACTTTCATAGCTTGCTTCTTGTTTGATATTTCCATTTTCATAAAAGACCGTGTAAGGGCCATTTTCTAAATCGTTTTCAAAAAATATGTCTTCAGCTATCTGACCATTCGTGTAGAATGTTCGCCAAGAACCAAACCTTCTTCCAGTGATATAACTTCCTTCTTCTACTTTAATATTATTCTCACCGTAAGAGGTCCAAGTGCTGTCTTTTATCTGATTCAGATATTTTCCTTTTGCCTTCAAGTCGCCATTCATATAATAATGGGTAGCATAACTTTCTGTTTCGTTTCTAAATTTTAAAACAGTTTGTAAATCACCACTTGGATAGTAATAACGAAATACATCAAAAGGTTTGCCTTCCTTGAACTGACCTTTATACCGCAATTCTCCGTCGGGATGGTAGCCTTTCCAGTTTCCAATTTTTTGATTGTTATCATTTAATTGATTCCAGCTTGTATCAGATTGCGCAACAAGGCTTGAATTAAAAGAAATCAAAAGTGAAATAATAAGATATTGACTTAGTCTCATATTGATTGCAAAGTTAGTTATTCTACCTGTTTTTGATGACTATATAGGTTTCAACTTTCATACCAAAGAATTGTTGTTTCAAATTTACATTTCTGGCAAATATTTTAAGGGGTTTTACATAAGTTTACTCCATGCAAACTTTTTTAAGCCAGCTTGCTGAAACCATCATTAAAGAGGAAAAGGAGCAATTAGGTGATTTTACAATTGTTTTACCTAGTCGGAGGTCAATTGTGTTCTTGCGAGAAGAGTTCAAAAATCAATTAACTCAAACTAGTTGGCTTCCTAAATTTTTCAGTTTAGAAGATTTTGTTGTCGATTTAGGTCAATTTCAACAATTGGATCGTATTGATTTAATATTCGAATTGTATCAAGTTCATATAGAAATAGAGGGCAGTAAAGCGGAACCATTTCATGAATTTCTTAACTGGGGAAATCTCTTGCTCCAAGATTTCAATGAAATTGATCGTTATTTGGTAGATGGTGAAGACTTGTATGGCTTTCTGACAGAAGCCAAAGCGATAGAGAGCTGGAACTTAAGCGGGGAACCTTTAACCGAATTTCAAAGTAAGTACCTTCATTTTTGGAGAAACCTAAGAGAATATTACACCCTTTTTAAAGCAAAATTAATCGCAAAAAATCAATTTTATCAAGGATTGGGTTTTAGAAGAGTTGCCGAACAATTGGAAGATGGGTCACTAGTTCCTAAAAGAATAAAAAGAATCTGTTTTGCAGGCTTTAATGCATTAACCAAAGCAGAAGAGAAAATAATAGAATTCTTTGAAAAAGAAAATAACGCCTCTATATATTGGGATGGGGATGAATATTACATGTCTGATAAATATCAAGAGGCAGGTAAATTTCTAAGGGAACAAAAGAAAAAAAGAGGTTCAAATTTTTCTTGGATTTCGAATGAACTCTTAACTTCTTCAAAAAAAATAGACATCTATGGGGTTTCAGGTAATATAGGACAAGCTAAATTAATAGGCACTCTTTTAAATCAAAACGAACTTGAAACTAATAAAACAGCAGTAGTACTTTCGGATGAAGAGTTGTTAATTCCAGTATTAGAATCTATTCCTCTAAAAGTAAATCGTATAAACGTGACAATGGGTTATCCTGTTAAATCGTCCCCATTTTATTTTTGGGTAGAGAGTTATTTTAAATTATTTCGTAACCTGACAAAAAAGGAAAATCCCACTCCAAGATTTTGTTTTCCTGAGTTGAGTGTATTTCTAAGACATTCTGCATTTCATTATCTAAATCGAATTAAGATTTCTGAAATTGAAGATGCCTTAGATAAGCTTGAAAAAAGAAAATCAATTTTCGTTCAAAAAGAAGACCTTAAAGAAATTGAAGATTGTTTGACGATTCCAATTTTTACTTTTAATCTGGAAAGGATCGAAGATTTAATTAAAAATATTCTAACGCTCATTTTATTAATTAGAGAAGAAGGATCAAAAAGGGTATCAGATTTGGATAAAGAAATTTTGTTCTTTATTTCAAATAATCTTAGACGATTAAATGATGTAGTTTATACTAAAAAGCTTGACCTATCGGTTGAAAGTATTTTGAAATTACTCAAAGAAATTCTTTCTTCAGAGAGCGTGGATTTTATAGGTGAGCCATTAGGTGGTTTGCAAATTATGGGAGTTTTAGAAAGTAGAACCCTAGATTTTGAACACTTAATTATCAGTAGTGTAAACGAGGGTGTTTTACCATCAGGAAAAACTCAGAATTCATTTATACCATTTGATATTAAACTAAAGTTTGGCCTTCCTTCTTACAAAGAGAAGGATTCAATATTTGCATATCATTTCTATCGATTATTGCAACGTTCAAAGGTCGTTTCAATTATTTATAATACCAAAGTAGATCAACTTCAAGGAGGGGAAAGAAGTCGCTTTATTGAGCAGTTGTTGCATGAAATACCCCAAAAGAATAAAAACGTACAAATCAAAGAGTACATTCTTTCTCCACCGCTTATTGAAGAAAAAATTAGTGAGCTAGTTGTTTCAAAAAACGATGAAATTTTGGGTCAGGTTAAACAACATTTAAAACAAGGATTGTCGGCATCTGCGTTAAATACTTATTTAAGTTGCTCTTTGGACTATTATTTCAAATACATTTTGAAACTAAAAGAAAAGGATACTGTAGAAGAAAAAATTGAAGACAGTACCTTAGGAACCATCATCCATAATTGCTTGGAGTCTCTTTATAAACCAATTGTGAATCAGTTGATTGATAAAATTGCTCTGAAGGGGGCAATTGATAAACTTGATTCGGTTTTAATGCTTGAGTTTGAGAAAGCGCTTCATGTTAAGCCAACGAATGGCATTAACAAACTATCTTTTGAAGTAGCAAAACAACTAATAGTTAACCTAATTAATTATGATTTAAAGACTATTGAAAATGGGAATGAGATTTACCTAGTAGGATTGGAAGTTCCTTTTGAGCAATCAATATCTTTAAATAATGCAATTAGTGTTAATCAAACAATAAGTTTAAAAGGAAAAATAGACCGTATTGATAAATTAAATGGAAAGAAACGGATAATCGATTATAAAACAGGAGGTACAACAAGCGACGATTTAAATTATAGAGAGTTATCAGGAGTTTTAAAAGGCAATAAACCTAAAGCAATTCAAATGATGATTTATAAGTTTGCCTATGAATTGGAACACATTGATGAGCCTGTTGAGGCAGGAATAATTTCATTAAGAAATCTTTCTTTGGGTTTTATTCCTTTAAATAATAGACTAAATGTTAGAGAGGATTTAACTACAATTCTGGAACACATTATCGAAGAATTGTTAGATAGTGATATAAATTTTAGTCACAGCAAAGATGCTTCTTTTTGTGCTTTTTGCTCGAATAAAAAAGAGGCTTTCAATTGAATGAAAACCTCCTCAGGGAATTGGTGTAAGATATCTACCACAAAGTCTTACACACATAAGACGAGTGAATTGTCGTTTTGGTTGCCTTATAAATTAGGATATTTGAAATATGAAAAATTACATCTCCATTTATTTATTTATTGCATTAAGCTTTTTAGCCTTAAAGGGATTTAATCAAGGCCGTTGTGGGTTTGATGAAATTTACGAGCAACTAAGTCGGAGTCCTGAATTTTTAGTCGAGAAACAGCGAATCGATAGGCTTTATAAACAGAATCCTCATCAAAAATCAGAAACTGTTTTTATAGTTCCAACAGTTATTCATGTAGTATATAAGAATACAATTGAGAATGTTTCATTGGCACAAATTCAATCTCAACTTGACATATTGAATGAAGATTTTAGGAAACTAAATTCAGACACTACAAATGTTGAGGCTAACTTCTCAGTTGCTGATGTGAGAATTGAATTTTGCTTAGCAAGAAGAGACCCTGACGGAAATGTAACTACTGGAATCACACGAACTTCCACAATAATAGATAATGTTTGTGATATTAATTCCACTCAATATTATCAGTTGGCTCCAATTTGGGACCCAGATCGCTATTTAAATATTTGGGTTTGTGATATTAATGATGTTGTTGCAGGCTATGCCTTTCCGCCTAATGAAATAGAAAAAGCACGAGATGGATTGGTTGTACAGTTTGAGAATTTTGGAAATACTGGGACTGTGCAAGCTCCGTATGACCAAGGAAGAACAGCAACTCATGAGTTGGGGCATTGGTTTAATCTATTTCATCCTTGGGGTAATGGGATAAGCCCTAGTTGCAGCCTGGATGATGAAGTAGCTGATACTCCAAACCAAGAAGTAATTTATAATGGCTGTCCAAATCTTCCAAAATCAAGTTGCGGAACAAAGGATATGTTGAGCAATTTTATGGGGTATGTTGATGATAATTGTATGGGGAATTTTACGGAAGGTCAGAAAAGTAGAATGAGAACTACATTGGTAAATATTCGATCTAGCTTATTGTTATCAAAAGGCTGTTTAACGGTCGGAATTGTTGAAAATGAATTTCAAAATAATATCTTGGTGTATCCAATTCCTGCTGATGATATCTTGTTTATAGAGATGCCTTTCTTTGCGGAACGACAGTCAGATTTAAAAGTGTATAATCTATCAGGTAAGCTTCAACAAATCCAAGCAAAAGAAGGTAAGAATGGTTATCAGTTACTAGTGAAAAAACTACCAAACGGGGTTTATTTTTTAAGAATGCAAAAAGAAGGAAAAGTCGCAATAAAAAAAATTATTGTAGCCCATTAAAAATGTAAGCTGCTTACCTTTGTAACTTCAATCAATATAGTTATGAATATAGAATTGCTAGAGCACACAGCCCTACCTGAAGAGCTTAAGGTAATTGCAAAGAAGGTTTTAAATAAGGAACGGATCAATGAAGATGAAGGCGTTTTACTTTTCGAGAAAGCCGATTTAAATTTCTTAGGAAGTCTTGCCAATTTCATTCGCGAGCGAAACCATGGAGATGCGACTTATTTTAATAAGAATTTTCATGTAGAGCCAACAAATATTTGTGTTTTTGATTGCAAGTTTTGCGCCTATTCGAAATTGCTTAGAAATAAAGGTGGATTGGATGCTTGGGAAATGAGCGAAGAGGATATCTATGAAAAAGTTCGTTCTTACGATAAATCTGATGTAACTGAGGTGCATATTGTTGGAGGGGTACACCCTAAAATGGGACTTCAATATTTTGCTGACTTGATTAAAAACATAAAGTCAATAAGACCTAATTTGCATGTAAAGGCTTTTACTGCTGTAGAATTAGAGTATATGTGCAGAAAGGCTAAGGTTTCTTACAAAGAAGGCTTAAAGATTTTAAAAGACCATGGTCAAGATTCATTGCCAGGGGGTGGAGCAGAGATTTTTGCTGAAGCTATTCGTGAAAAAATTTGTAAAGATAAATGTAGTTCAGCAGAATGGTTAGAAATTCATGAAGCTGCACACGAACTTGGAATGCCTTCAAATGCTACAATGCTATATGGACATATTGAGTCTTATGGCGACAGGGTTGACCATATGGAGCGCTTAAGATCATTGCAAGATAAGACTGGTGGTTTCAATACTTTTATTCCATTAAAGTTTAGAAATGGGAACAATCAGATGTCTCATATTAAGGAAGTTAGTGTTTTGGAAGATTTAAGAACTTATGCTGTAGCTCGAATTTACATGGATAATTTTCCTCACTTGAAGGCTTATTGGCCAATGATTGGAAGACAGACAGCGCAGTTAACTTTAGCTTATGGAGTGGATGATATTGATGGAACCATTGATGATTCAACAAAAATATACTCTATGGCAGGTGCTGAAGAGCAATCACCGAGCATGTCAACAGAAGAAATTGTTGATTTAATCAAACAAGTAGGCCGAAAACCAATAGAGCGCGATAGTGTCTACAATGTGCTGAAAGACTATTCAATTGATGATATAGAAGCAGTGGTTGGCTAACAAAATTTGCTTTATCTCTAGTGAATGATAAATCAAACTCAATGGACTAATCAATAAAAAATTAGTGCTAACATCTTTTGAAAAAGCGATTAAATATTACCATTAATTAAATCAGGAACTGCTTAAATTAGCAGATATACTTTCGATTTAAA
>CAYPJC010000034.1:0-10876 GCA_964410855.1 uncultured Flavobacteriales bacterium
TTCTTCTTTTTCAATATATTTTAGAAGATTTATGAAATATACTTGCTCTCTTTTCCTATAATTCGTGAATGAAAGACTTAATCTTTATTTTTACGGAACTTAAGATAGCACTATGGAAAATAAGATAAAGTCGCTTGAAGCGAAGATGGAGCAAGCGAAGCTAGGAGGTGGGGAAAAGAGAATTGAAACTCAACACGCTAAGAATAAACTAACAGCAAGAGAGCGAGTTCATTTCTTAATGGATGAAGGATCCTTTGAAGAGATTGGGATGCTTGTGACTCATAGAAGCCATAATTTTGGTTTAGAAAAGAATAAACCTTTGGGAGATGGTGTTGTAACTGGTTATGGAACTATAAATGGGAGATTGACCTATGTTTTTGCTCAAGACTTTACAGTTATGGGAGGTTCTCTTGCTGAAGCTCATGCTGAAAAAATAGTTAAAATAATGGATTTAGCTATGAAAAATGGAGCTCCAGTTATAGGATTAAACGATTCAGGAGGAGCTAGGATTCAAGAAGGGGTAGTATCCTTAGGAGGTTATGCAGATATTTTTTATCGTAATACTCAAGCAAGTGGAGTTATTCCGCAGTTTTCTGCGATTATGGGTCCTTGTGCTGGTGGGGCAGTTTATTCACCTGCCTTAACCGACTTTATTATGATGGTTGAAAACACTTCATATATGTTTGTTACTGGACCAAATGTTGTAAAAACAGTTACCCATGAAGAGGTAACCTCAGAAGAACTAGGAGGAGCATCTACACATTCAACAAAGTCTGGAGTAACTCACTTTACATACGCTAACGAGATTGAATGCATTAATGGAATTAAGACATTGCTTTCCTACGTTCCTCAGAACTGCGAAGAAGATGCTCCATTAGTGGCATATGAACTGGGGAATGAAGTTCGAGAGAAGCTCAATGATATTTTACCTGAAAACCCAAATCAACCTTACGATATTCGAGAAGTAATCAATGGAACTGTTGATGCAAGTTCTTTTTATGAAGTACATAAGGATTTTGCAGAAAACATAGTTGTTGGTTTTGCTCGATTAGCTGGCAGGTCAATAGGTATTGTAGCTAATCAACCAGCTT
Organism: uncultured Flavobacteriales bacterium; assembly: GCA_964410855.1. Taxonomy (GTDB): domain Bacteria; phylum Bacteroidota; class Bacteroidia; order Flavobacteriales_E; family Vicingaceae; genus JAVJQS01. Next base: position 1,092 of record CAYPJC010000034.1, read on the forward strand.
TTTTAGCCGGGGTATTGGATATAAATAGTTCTACAAAAGCAGCTCGATTTGTTCGTTTTTGCGATTGTTTTAATATTCCGCTTTTAGTTTTTGAAGATGTTCCAGGCTTTTTGCCAGGAACTGATCAAGAATGGAATGCCATTATAACCAATGGTGCTAAATTATTATATGCATTTAGTGAAGCAACAGTTCCTAGAATAACTGTTATTACCAGGAAGGCATACGGTGGAGCTTATGATGTAATGAATTCCAAACACATTGGAGCTGATATGAATTTTGCATGGCCTTCTGCTGAAATAGCAGTAATGGGAGCAAAAGGGGCAGCAGAAATTATTTTCAAAAAGGAAATTAAAGAAGCTGCTGACCCAGAGGCTAAGCTAAAAGAAAAAGAAGCTGTGTATGCAGAGATGTTTGCAAATCCATACAATGCCGCCGCAAGAGGTTATGTAGATGAGGTAATTCGACCAGATCAAACACGGGAAAAGTTGATCAAAGCATTTAAAATGCTAGAGAATAAAGTGGATAGTTTACCGAAGAAAAAGCATGGAAATATTCCGTTGTAGCTTTTTGTAAGATTAAGAACAGGCTTCCGTTAAACTCAGATCCATCTTCTTAAACAAAGGTTCCCAGCGATATTCTTTGTCAGCAACGATTCTGCTTTTGCTGCTTATTTTATCCCACAATTCTTTATTGTTGAGCAGTGTCAAGCAATGATTTGCAAAATCAATAGAATTATCAGCAATTAGGATTTCTTCCCCATTATTAACTGATAAGCCTTCTGCACCAACTGTTGTAGATACTGTTGGATTACCTCGGTATAATCCTTCAAGCACTTTTACTTTCATGCCACTGCCAAATCTAAGAGGGGCAATATATACGCGTGTTTTCTTTAAGTAAGAATCCAAGTCTTTTACGAAACCTGGGAAAAGGATATTCGAATCATTATTAGCAGCTGCTATAATGCGCGAATCTGGTTCTTTGCCCAATAAATATAATTTGCAATCTTTTTCTTGCTTTTTAATTTGTGGCCAAATCTTTTCTAAAAACCATACTAAACCATCAATATTGGGCTCCCAGCTCATGGTTCCCATAAATGTGATTGCTTTTTCAGTTTCTTCAAATTTTAAATCAGGAAGATCAAGCAATGATTCGTTGCCTAGATGGTAGGTCATTTGATGCTTACCAGTATCAAAACCATGCTTTTTATATAATTCAATGTCTGCAGGCGTTGAGTAAATAAGATCAGCTCTAGAGAAAATTTCAGATTCGTAATTTTGAACTCGGCTTGCCTCGTATTTTAAAACCAGTTTTTTTATTGGATTAGCAGCAAGTTCACTCATTCTCTGCCAAAGCATAAATTCGGCATTGTGTGTGTGCAAAACGACCTTACCCTTGTAGTTTTTTGGAACAAATTGGAACATTTCATAATGATCGATTAACAAGATATCATTATTGGCAGCAAGTTGCTCTATTTTACTTTTAAAGCTGCTGGAATAATTTCGAAAGACATTCAAACAGGAAGATCTGATGTAGCTATTCAATAGATTGATGGCTGATCGTTTAATTTGCAAGGATTCGGAATAGAAATTTTCTAAGGCAATCGTTTTTAAAAACTCTTCTCGGTGATTGGCATCATCATTTTTCAAAAAACAGGCACAAGAAACACTGTGATTCTTACTTAAGTGGCTTAAATAATTCCAAGATTTCATTGTCCCACCGCTATTAGGGGGGAAAGGCAATTGTGTGCTAATGAAAAGAATTTTTTTTTGTTCCACTGATTGAATTGATGGTTGTGAAAGTAGTGAGTAAAATTAAGTTTGAATAATAGGAAAACAATAAAGTGGCAGCACTAAATATAAATAGTCTATCTAACGTGCACATTTGGCGACAGTTTAGCTAAAATTAACAACAATTTATTGCCTAACCTTTCTTAGTTCTTCGTTACTTTATAACCTAAGTTCGACCTAAGAGCTTTATTATTGTTCTAAAAATCAATGTACTACGTCATCGAGTTGAGTGGAGTGCAACAGAATGAACGCTTGTCCGCCGGAGGAGGAAAGCAATCTCGTTTAACGGTGAGCTTGCTTCAAATTATTGCATTAACGTTTATAATTTTCGCAAAGACAATCCCGCATGTTTTTCTTTTCAATAATAAATGGGAATTGGTTTATGAAGGCGCAATCGACGACAATCATAAAAACGCTGATTTGGCGAAAAATCATTACTTAGAAAATGCTTTAAAAAACCTAGAAAAAGGGAAAAAGATAGACCCAGAGAATACCAAAGCAATGGGATGCAGCATAAAAAGAGTAAAAAGTTGAGAATTGCAAGATAGGTGAAGCTTTTGTGAGTTTTCCTTTGCAAAATTATTCACGGTTTAAGTACCTTTGTGTATTAATCATCAAACTGAATATATGCAATTTATAAAAGGATTATTCCCGATTCTCTTGCTTCCATTATTATTCTCTTGTAATTCTAAAAATGAGAGTTCAGGTCAAATGGCTATTGTTGATGTAAATGATTTACATCTGTGGAATGAAACTTTAGAAGAAGCTATCGTTAATGATTTCTTTTCACCACCTGTTGCGGGGAGAATTTATTGCTATCCAAACATCGCTGCTTACGAAATTCTTTCTCAGAAAGACAGCAGTTTCAATTCCTTCTCGGCTAATTATTCTGACCTCACAATTCCGAAGAGTGAAGATGAGAATGTTGATTTTAGTTTAGCTTCAATTTTTGCATTTTATTATACTGGTTCGAAATTTGTTTATTCAACCAATATTTTGAAAAACGAATTAGATTCTTTTTTGGTTCGTCTAAAAAATGATCAGATTAAAGAAGATATTATTAAAGCCTCTGAAAAATATGGAAAGGCGGTATCTGAAGTTATCATTGATTGGAGTGCTAAAGATTTATATAAAGAAACAAGGTCTTATCCTAAATATCAGCTTCTGAACCAGGAAGACAGCTGGTATCCTACCCCTCCTGATTACAACGATGCATTAGAGCCTCATTGGGATAAGATTAGAGCTTTTACATTAGATTCAGCACAACAATTTAGGCCTAAAGCTCCAACTCCTTATGATATGGATACTTCTAGCTTGTTCTACAAGGAACTAATGGAGGTTTATCATGCTATTGAGAATAATGATGAAGAAAGAGTTGCTGCTGCAAAATTTTGGGATTGCAACCCGCTAGTGATAAAGCACCAAGGACATATAACTTTTGCTGAGAAAAAATTAACTCCTGGAGGACATTGGGTAAATATTGCTCGGATTGCTATGAAAAAAAGCAATTATAATATAATGCAAGCTTCACATACTTACTTAATGGTTTCCGTTGCATTGCATGAAGGGTTTATTAGCTGTTGGGAGGAAAAGTATAACAGAAATTACATTAGACCCGTTACAGTCATTCAAAAGTTTATTGATGAAGATTGGTCTCCAATATTATATACCCCCAATTTTCCTGAGTATCCTAGTGGACATAGTGTAGTATCAGGGTCTGCAGCAACTGTATTAACCAATATATTTGGCGATAATTTTTCATTTATTGATTCAACTCAAGGGCCATATGGAATGCCTCCTAGATCATTTGAATCCTTTTATGACGCATCAAATGAGGCTGCCATTAGCAGAATGTATGGAGGAATTCACTTTACTCCAGCAATTGAATATGGAAAAGATCAAGGCCGTCAAGTAGGGAGACATGTCATTGAAACCTTGAGTCTTAAAACAAAGTAATAGTTTAAAAAATAAAGCTTAAACGATGCGATTAAAAATTTTAATACAAGCCCTCTTTTTGTTTTTTATTTTGGGCTGCGGTGGCGAAAAGCTCAAAGAAGTAAAGGAAGCTAAGGCAGCGGTTATAAAAAAGCAGGAGCCTTTATTTAAATTAATACCTGCCAAAGAATCTGGTATCGGATTTAAGAATAACGTCCCTGAAACGAAGGGAATGAATATTTTAACTTATGAATATTTATATAATGGAGGAGGAGTTGCTATTGGTGATGTAAATAATGACGGCCTTCCAGATATTTTCTTTTCAACTCCAGTTTTAGGAGGAAGGTTGTATCTAAATCAAGGTAATCTAAAATTTAAAGACATAACCAAAGCTGCAAGAATTAACATTAATCCTTTTACCACAGGGGTTTCTATGGTTGATATTAATGCAGATGGATATATGGATATTTATGTTTGTAGATCGGCCGGAGGAGAACCATTTCAGCGGGAAAACATACTCCTAATTAATAACAAGGATTTAACCTTTACAAATCGAGCCAATGAATACGGCTTAGATGATGATAGTTTTTCCAATTATGCCAGCTTTTTAGATTATGATAGAGATGGAGACTTAGATTTATTTTTATTGAATCATCGATACGATTTTAAGTCTGCCGTAGATTTGAAAACTCATAATTATAATTCTGCAAAAAGCAAAAATTTTGAATATACAAGTGATAGGCTCTATCGAAACAATGGAGATGAAACGTTTACCGATGTAACGAAAAAAGCTGGGCTTCAAAACAGTACTTATGGATTGAGTGTTACGGCAGCAGATATCAATGATGATGGATGGGTAGATTTATTTATTGCTAATGATTATGCAGACAAGGATCATCTGTATATTAACAACAAAGACGGCACGTTTACTGATAAAGCTGAAGAAATACTCTCTCACTTCAGTAAAAATGCAATGGGGTCTGATATTGCAGATTTTAATAATGATGGTTTACTTGACATTATTAATCTAGACATGATATCTGAAGATAATTACCGTCAAAAGCAGCTTAAGTCTCAAACCCCCTATGATTTATATCATATGATGGTGGACGAAGGTTATGCCCATCAAATCATGAGAAATACCTTGCAATTAAATAATGGGGATGGCACTTTTAGTGAAATAGGGCAATTAGCCGGAATATCTCATACCGACTGGAGTTGGACCCCACTTTTAGCTGACTTTGATAATGATGGGTTTAAGGATTTATTTATTACGAATGGCTATTATAGAGATGTTAATGATATGGATTTCATAAAATATGAATCAAATAAAATCATTCAGAAATATGGGGGACTACCAAATGTTGACAATTTGGAAATGGTAACGCACATGAACTCTGTGCCTATTAAAAACTATGTTTATAGAAATAACGGAGATCTTAGTTTTTCAGATATGTCCGCTACTTGGGGAATAAATATAACTTCATTTTCTAATGGTGCAGTATATGCAGATTTGGACTTAGATGGAGATTTAGATCTTGTCGTCAATAATTTTAATGCTGAACCCTTCCTATATGAGAATAGAAGTGAAAATAGTCCCCAAAAGAATAATTATCTTTCAATAGAATTGAAAGGCCCAAAGTTAAACCCTCATGGAGTTGGAGCAAAAATTGAATTAGTTACAGGAAAAGAGAAACAATTTCAATACAGTTCGCCCTATAGAGGGTTTTTTAGTTCGGTAGATCCAATTATTCATTTTGGCTTAGGCGCTTATACCATCGCTGATTTAACAATTACTTGGCCTGATGGAAAGGTCAATGATTTAAAGGCTGTTCCTGTTAATAAAAGAATGGTTGTTTCTTATGTGGATGCGAAAAAGCAAAACTTGCCAGCTAAGCAAAATGATGCAGAGAAGTATTTTGATGAAATAGGAAGTATTGTTAGCCCAAATTACTCTCACCCAGAGAGTGAGTATATTGATTTTAAAAGGGAACCTTTATTAGAGCATATGATTTCTAATAAAGGACCATTTTTATCGAAAGCGGATGTAAACGGTGATGGAATGGAAGACTTTTATATTGGAGGAGCCCATAATCAGTCTGGAACTTTGTACATTCAGAAAGAGGGAGGCAAATTCTTTAAAACAGAAATCCCCGACTTTAAGAAAGATGCTGTTTATGTAGATGCAAAAAGTGTATTCTTTGATGCTGATAATGACGGGGATCTCGACTTATATGTTGTCAGTGGGGGTTACCAGTTTGAAATAGGCTCAAGCAATTATTTAGACCGTCTTTACTTAAATGATGGAAAGGGGTTCTTTTCTAGCTCTAAAGATGCAATACCTCTATTGAAAGAGAACGGTCTATCCGTTGTAGCGGAGGATTTTGATAAAGATGGAGATCAAGATTTATTTATAGGTGGGAATGTACTACCGGGGTCTTATCCTAAAAGTTCAAAAAGTTACTTTCTTATAAATGAATCAGGGGTATTTAAGGAACAAAGCAATTGGCTTCCTAAAAGCGGACATTTAGGAATGATAAATGATGTATCATTAGCAGACATAGATGCTGATGGAACCAATGAATTAGTATTAGCAGGAGAGTGGATGCCTATTACTGTGCTCAAAAAGAAGGATGATTCGTTTGAAGATATTACGTCTAGTTTGGGTTTGAGTAAGTCTTCTGGATGGTGGAATGTTATAAAATTTAAGGACATAGATAAAGATGGAGATTTGGATTTTATTGCAGGAAATAGAGGAAACAATTCATTTTATAGAGCTTCTGAAGAAAGACCAGCCATGATGTATGCTATTGATTTAGATGGCAATGGCAGTATAGAAGCAATTCCATTTTATTACTTTAAGGATGGAAGAAGGCATCCGAAACATCTGCTTGATGAGATATTTACTCAATACCCAAGTATTAGAGGAAAATTTCCTAGGTATGAGGATTATTCTAGGGCAACAGAGTTAGAATTTTTCACTCAAGATGAATTAAATAGAAGTATAAAAATTGAACTTCAAACCTTTAGCACTTCTTTTTTTAGAAACGAGGGCAATGGCAAATTTAGTAGAGTTGATTTACCTCAAACTGCTCAAATGTCTGAAGTCCACGGGATACTTATTGAAGATATAAATAACGATGGTAATTATGACATTGTTGTTACTGGAAACAATTTTGGAACTGATGTTGAAATGGGAAGAAGTGATGCAAGCATTGGAGCTGTATTAATTGGCAATGGCAAAGGTGATTTTGAATCATTACCAAATATGCAGAGTGGTTTCAATGTTAAAGGCGACTCACGAGGCATTTATAAAATTGGTAGTAAAGAGAAACCAGTAATGATGATTCTAAGAAATAGCGATTCCCCAGTATTTTATAATTATTTAAAAAAGCAGTCTCTTTAAAACCTTAAGGAGACTGCTTTTATTTTTTATCTGTTATCTTCTACACCAAAACGGTACTGAAATCCAACAGCTATCACATACTTGAACTGAGTACGAGGACCAATGATTGGGTTTCCTTGCTCATTTAGTTTAGATGAGCCATCACCATTTAGTTCTTGAATTTGGATGTCATGATCATAAATTAATGAGGTACTAAAAGACGCTGAAATGAATTCATTAACTTTCATGGTTATTAGATTATCCCAATTTACATCAATGTGGTCAGGGTCTTCAGCATAATTAGAAAACATATTTAGGTTTGTCAAAAAGCTAACATTCTTAACCACTTCTGTAGTATACATAAATCGGAGATATGCTCCAACTTCAGTTCTTGACCTACTTCCATCTTTTGTTTTTACCCCATTTATATCAAATTCAGCTTCATCTACCCCAAAGGCTCCTGCATCAGCAAGGTCTTTATTATTTACTACAGTAATCTTAGCTGAGACTGGTGAAACAAAGAAAGTTAGTTTGCTTCCTAGTTTATAGTCCATACCAATAGCACCTAAAAAGTAACCAGGAGCCATGAAATCAGAAATCAAAACTGAATCATTAGGGAAATTATAACCACCATCAAATTGCGATTTAAAATTGAATAAGCCTGCATAATACCAGTGATCCGTGGCCTTTCGTCCATATTTTGAAGTAAGTTCTATTTTGTCATCAGACTTAATGAAATCACCGTCACCTTGTTTAATTACTCCATAACCAATATCTAAGTAGTTATCCCAAGTATTCTTGCCTTTTTTATAATGCGCGAATAAGCTTGCTAAAGAGTTAAACGAAACAGAACTTTGACCACCCGCAGCCCAGTTATTTAGTGAAACTTGTGAAAAGTTAAAATTAAATACTCCACCTTTTCTCCAACCGTCAGGAATGCTATCTGAATGAGTAATATTCTTTAAGTCTTTTTCTTTATCGGTAACCTGAGCAATTGAGCTACTAAAGGCAATTATTGATATTAGGAAGGCAATTTTTTTCATTTTTTCTAGTAAAATTTAGAGACTAATTTTCTTTATGAAGGTGCACATCCATTTGTGGAAATGGAATATTGATTCCTTCTTTGTTAAATGCGTTGTAAACTTTTTCCATGGTTTCCATTTTTACATCCCAATAGTCAGGAGCATTTACCCAAACTCTAGTAGCCAGATTAACGGAACTGTCGGCTAATTCACTAACTTTAATAAAAGGTTCTGGGTCTTTTAATAATCTGCTGTCTTCTTTAAAAATAGCTAAAAGAATAGTTCTTGCCTTTTCTATATCATCTCCATAACCAATGCCAAAAGACCAGTCTACTCTTCGTGTTGCTTCAGTAGAATAGTTTGTCATTGCACCAGTTGATAAACCTCCATTTGGAATAATTATCGTTTTGTTGTCAGGAGTTTTAAGGATTGTATTAAATATTAAAATTGAGTTTACAGTTCCACTATAACCTTGGGCCTCAATAAAATCTCCTACTTTAAATGGCTTCAAAATCAGAAGAATTACTCCTCCGGCAAAGTTTTGTAGCGTTCCTGATAGCGCTAAACCAACGGCTAAACCAACGGAGCCAATAATTGCTATAAAAGAAGTCATCGCGATGCCCACCATGCTAAGCACCGATATAACAAGAAAAACTTTTAAAGCAACAGAAATTAATCCAGATAGAAATGGACGAAGTGAAGGATCAATATTTCTTTTTTCAAATCCTTTTTTTATACCTTTTGTAATACCCTTTATAACCCAAAGACCTATCATGAGAGTTATAATCGCACCAACAAGATTTGGGCCATAATCAAAGGCTAATTCTACCATTTGATTCGAATATTTATTAAGTTCTTCCATTTTATTTTTTAAAAAGTTGAACAACAAAAATAACGTAATAGTTTAATTGTACAATCTTCAAACGATTAACTTCTTACTAAATTTGCCCAATGAGCAAAGTTTACATTTTAGGTATAGCATTTATTGTCATTATCCTAATTGACTTTTACGCATATCAAGCATTAAAAACTGTTTTTTCAGCGAGCAGCCCATTGTTTCTAAAGGGCTTGAGGCTATTTTACTTTTCCTTAACTGCCTTAGTACTTATCGCTTTAATTTTTTATAATTATGGCAATCCAGATGGAATTGCAAAGCATGCAAGAACTTTTTTAATCTCTTTTGTTTTTATTAATGTTTTGGCCAAAGTCCTTTTGGCACTGTTTGTTTTTGTTGATGATTTGCAGCGTGGAGTAAGATGGATAGCTCAAAAGCTATCGAATCCAAACCAATCAGTGAATGATGGATATGGAATAAGTAGGTCTAAATTTCTTGCAACCACTGGGATCATAGTAGCAGCAGCACCAATAGTCTCATTAAGTTGGGGCATTATTAGTGGCGCGCATGATTATCGAATACGGAGGGTTTCAATACCAATAAAAGGTCTTCCAACAAAATTGGATGGATTAAGAATAGGTCAACTTTCAGACATTCATTCTGGTAGTTTTTGGAATAAAACGGCTGTGAAAGGGGGGGTTGAAATGATGGAAAAAGAGAATGTTGACATTGCTTTGTTTACCGGTGATTTGGTTAATAACAGAGCAACTGAAATGCAAGAATGGGGCTCTATTTTTTCAAAAATAAAAGCTACTTTAGGG
>CAYPJC010000035.1:0-2149 GCA_964410855.1 uncultured Flavobacteriales bacterium
GAATCAATTAGAGTAAATAATCATATTAATATAGGAGTTGCTGTTGCTGTGCCTGATGGATTACTTGTGCCAGTTGTTAGATTTGCGGATACAAAACAGCTGTCTCAAATAACTGCTGAAGTAAAAGATTTTGCAGAGAAGGCGAGAAACAAAAAGCTTCAGCCACAGGATTGGGAAGGAAGCACTTTTTCTATTTCAAATCTAGGAATGTTTGGTATTGAAGAATTTACGGCAATCATAAACTCTCCAAATGCATGCATATTAGCTATAGGAGCAATTCGCCAAGAGCCAGTTGTAAAAGATGGTGAAATTGTGGTGGGCAATAGAATGAAAGTTACTTTGTCATGCGACCATAGGGTAGTAGATGGAGTATCAGGATCAGAATTCCTGCAAACATTTAAAGCTTTCTTACAAAATCCGGTAACTATTCTAGCTTAATAATTAGATCTACTCAACATTAAGTCTTCCAATCATGTTTGGATAATGCCCCGGATAGGTGCAAATATAATGGTATGATCCCTTTTTTGGAGCGTCAAATTCAAAGGTAATTTCTTCACCCATTTGTGTCATCTTAGTGTTTGTAATTATTCTACTATCTTTTGGTACAAAACCATTTTCTTTTCCGGCTTTAATTCCAGCTGTTGCAATTTCTTGACCTGCACCAAGTTCGACTAAAACAAAGTTGTGAAGCATACCTTCAGCCGAGCTTTGATTCTTAAAAGTCATTCTTATTCTTGTGTTTGCTTGTATTGTTATAGATCTTGGCTCAAATGCTATTTCATTCATTGCTTCACCTTTAGCAAGAACTGTAATTTCCACTAATTTCAATTCTTCTTTCTGGATAATATTTCCTGTTTTTTCGGAAGAATTCTCAACCGCAGGAATTGTCGATTTTTCTTGAGCACCGCCGCAGGCTGTTAGTATAAAAATTAATTGTATTGTAAAAATCTTAAATATTGTTTTCATCTTACTTAGTTTTGATTGATAACATAACAAAGTTCGGAATGTTCCCTGCACAAATGCATTTATGAAAAGGATAATTAAGCGATTCTCATTTTTAATTCTAAAAATTATTTTTGGGTTATTGACTATCTCATTTTTATGGGTGGCTAGCTATAAGTACATCAACCCACCAATTAGTGGAATGATGATTTATAAATCGATTACAGAAGATGATTATAAATATTCAAAAAGTTGGAAGGATATTGATGAAATTAGTCCATTTATACCTTTAGCATTTATTGCAGCTGAAGATCAGTTATTCTTGGAGCACAGTGGTTTTGACATTGATGCAATAATTGATGCTTTTGAGCATAATAAAGAATCCAATCGAAAACGTGGAGCTAGCACCATAAGTCAACAGCTTGCTAAAAATCTATTTCTTTTTCCGACTAAGAGTTTCATTCGAAAAGGGTTTGAAGTTTATTATACGGTTTTAATTGAGCTGATTTGGTCTAAAAAGAGGATTATGGAAATTTATTTAAATGTGGTTGAGTTGGGATATGGGGTTTATGGAGTTGAAGAAGCTTCACGCGCTTACTTTGGAATTAGTTCAATTAAAATAAATCAGGCACAAGCAGCACTTATAGGAACAGTTCTGCCTAATCCAATAGTTTTTAAATTAAATAAACCTACAACTTATATGCATAAGCGAAAGTCTTGGATTATGAAACAGATGAATAACTTAGGTGGAACTTATCTATTGAATGACTGGTATGAATAATCTTCTATTGGTTTTTGTTTTATTGTTTTCCTTAAACATGAAGTCCCAAAATAAAGTTGGGTGGAGCAAGTTAGGCTCTGCTGAAAAAGTTTGGGTCATATTGCATCCATTTTCAGCAAAAAAAGCAAGGATGCTTACTAAAATAGCCATAGAAGATACGGATAGCATACAACACAATTTTAATTTCCCTAATCCAGTCAGCGGTGGTAGGAAGGATGCTCTAAGGCATGCTTATTGGATGGCTTTAATGAGTAGTCGGATTGGTGAGAAAAGAGCGTTGTGGCTTGGGAAAGCTCATGAGAAAAAAGGGAAGATGGATTTTGAAAAAGGAAATTTAGAAGAAGGGAGTTTACCCGATAGTGTTAGTATGCAAATGGATTTATTTAATAACAAGTTTGGAGCGAAACTAGGTAAGTTCTGTTTTGA
>CAYPJC010000035.1:2164-10795 GCA_964410855.1 uncultured Flavobacteriales bacterium
CAATGACAAACTGTTAGAGTCTCTTTTAGAAGCGTTAAAGAAGGGGGAGCTAAAAATTGTGAAGTACGATGAACAAGGTCAATCCTTAGATAAGGATAATCAAGCTATTCCAAAAGAAGAATGGGCAGGGAAGTGGATAAATCAAAGGGTTTTAGAAAGTTCTGAATACTAGACTAAAGGCCTATCCCAAAACTAATTCTTAAGATTGGATTTGTGTATGGTGAATAAATGTCATCATTTAAATTGTAAAGCAACATTATACTAGCAAATGAGTTCCCTCCAATCATTGACCTGTATCCACCTCCTACAAAAAGGCTGCTTACATTGACTCGCTCCTCTGACCCATCAATCGGATTATAAGCATCAAGGTTTAGTAATTCATATTCAATGTGTGCAATAAAATTTGTCAAGAAATAGCGTTGAGCAAACATTCCTCCTCCATACATATTGGTTTTATATATGAAATTGCCATAATTTTCTTCATAATAAATGTATCTACCACTTAGGCCTACAAGTAGATTCTCAGTGAAAAGATATCCTATAGTTGGGGAGATTTGAACAGAAGTAATTGTGCCAAATTGCGCCCCAAGCCCACCTCCAATAACTAGTTTACTCGGATCAAATTTTGAGGACTTTTTTGTTGGGCTTAGTGGCTGCCTTTCTTTACTAATTTCTCGAGCTTGTCCATTGAGATTTAAGACAGTAAAACAGGTAACTATTAAAAATATTGGCGCTATTTTTTTTCTAATTTGAATCAATTTTCCCATTCGTATAAATATTTACCCTTTTATGTAATTTGATAATGTAAGTTATTTATTCTTTCTATTTTAGATTCGAATAACTAGTGTAGCATTAGTTGTTTTATGTTAAACAAATAAAGAAAGGAAGTTATAGCTTCCTTTCTTTATTTAAAAACATCTAATTTAAAAATTTTAAATTTATGAAATCTAAACATGAACCAAGCCTTTATGTCTAAAGAACGTTTATATTGGACTTCCCAGTTTATAGGATGGTTTATCTATATCCTTTTAATGTGGCTATTAAACAGATTAGACGGCAAATTATTGAACCTATATTTTTATGGGAATCTCGTAACAACTTTTGTGCTTGGGGTTTTGATCTCCCATGGCTATCGAGCGATAATTATTAAACTGAATTGGTTAAGGCTTAAGATTATAGCACTTATTCCTAGAGTGATATTTGCATCTGCAATTTGTGGACTGGTATATTTCTTTTTTCATACGCTCATTTCTGATTTTGTAATAATGAGGAGACATATATCTTTTGAGCCATTGGTTGTGCTGCAGACCACTTTAAATTTATCAGTCAATTTTGTTTTGTGGTCTCTTTTATATTTTTTATTTCATTTTATTCAAAATTATCGGAAAGAAGAAATTAAAAATCTTCAATGGCAAGCATTGAGTAATGAGGTTGAATTAAATAAATTAAAATCGCAATTAAATCCTCATTTTATATTTAATTCAATGAATTCAATCCGTGCTTTGGTAGATGAAAATCCTTCGAAGTCAAAAGATTCAATAACTCAGCTTTCAAATATTCTAAGAAGTTCGCTTTTAATGGGAAGAAAGAAAGTTATTCCTCTATCAGAAGAGATTCAGTTGGTGAAAGATTACCTTGGCTTAGAAAAGACAAGATTTGAAGAAAGACTAAATATTCATTTAGAAATTGAAGATTCGGCTCTTGGCCATAAGTTACCGCCAATGATTTTGCAAACTCTGGTAGAAAATGGAATTAAGCATGGAATCAGCAAACTGGCTGATGGGGGTGAATTAATTATTCAGGCTAAAAAAAAGGGAAATGACCTATTTTTAAGCATTGAGAATAGCGGAAAGATGCAAAAAGAAGAAAAGAAAGAGAATGGGTTTGGCCTAGTTAATAGCCAGCAGAGATTGAAATTGCTTTATGGAGATAGGAGCAGTTTAGTAATTAAGAATACAAATCGAAATACCGTTTTAGCTGAGGTAATCATACCAGAGAAAATTAGAATTTTTAAGGTTGATGAATCAGTATCACTAAATCTGTTTTAGTATGAGAGCTATAATTATTGACGATGAAAGGTTAGCAAGAAGGGAATTGAATTCACTGCTTTCAGATTACCCTGAAATAGAAATTGTGGGTGAAAGTCATAATGCAGATAATGCAATTAGTAAAATTGATGGGCTAAAACCGGATCTAATTTTTTTAGATATACAAATGCCAGCTAAGAATGGTTTTGAAATGTTGGAGGAACTCTCATTTATTCCTCACGTAATTTTTACAACTGCATACGATGAGTATGCTCTTAAAGCGTTTGAGGTTAATGCATTTGATTATCTATTAAAACCTATTCAAAAAGAACGATTGAGAGAAAGTTTGGATAAATTGATAGAAAGGGTTAAATCAGATCAAGAAGAAGAGGAATTTCAAGAGGATAGAAGTAACCCGAATGGCTTAGGTTTAGAGGATCAAGTATTTGTAAAAGATGGGGATAAATGCTGGTTTGTACGTTTGAATAAGATTAGTGCATTTGAATCAGAAGGTAATTATGTGAGAATTTATTTTGATGGGGTTAAGCCTTTGATATTAAAGTCATTAAACAATCTTGAAGAGCGGCTAAATGATAAGGTATTTTTTAGAGCTAACCGAAAGTTTATTATCAATTTAAGTTGGATAGAAAGCATGGAAAGTTGGTTTAATGGAGGTTTAAGGGTTACATTAAAAGATGGAAAACAAGTTGAAATCTCCAGAAGACAAGCTGCAAAGCTTAGAGATAAAATGAGCTTGTAAATTCTTTATCGTCTAAATTGTATATTTTGTCTTGCAAATCTGTCTTTAGGTATAATAAATTTGATTTCTTAGTTTCTTTTGCCCATCTTTAAATAATATTGGGTGAATGATGAAGCAAATAGATATAGAACCAACATATAAGACTCCAAAGGTTATTTTTGATCCTGTAAAAGGGGCTTTCAAAATTGAAGGAAATTCAATTTTAGTAGACGTAGAGCAATTTTATAGCCCGTTGCTAAACTGGATGGATGAATTTATAAAAGAACCAACTGTAGAAAAGGTTATATTCATATTTGATGTAGAATATGTGAATGTAGCTTCCACAAAAAGGTTTTTGTTTTTCTTATATAAATTAAAAGAATTAACTGAAAAGGGTATCGTTGTTGAAATTGAATGGCATTATCACGCAACTGATGATTACATGTTAGAAGTAGGTGAAGATCTTGCCCAAATGCTTCAAATTCCGATTGTTTTCAAAGCTTACGAAAAGTCTTCTCAATCCAATTAGGATGTGATACCGGCCACAAGTCCTTTACAATAAATCCTCGATCAATTGGGCTCCCAGTTGCATCATATCTAACCAGCATAAGTTCGTTTAAATCGTTGAAGTGGTCTTCCAATTCTTTCTTCATTTGCTTAAAGTTTAATTGATCAAAAGTTAAGTCGTAAGGAAAAATCCATGATTTTTTTTTCTTTATAATTTGATACACGAAATTCTCTTCATAAATTTCATCAACTTTTTTAATGCTTAACCACCAGCCCTCTATTGTTTCGTTTTTTGTTGCTTTTTCTTTCCATTCTTCCCAAGGATAAAATAGGCAACCCTTAATAATCGCTTTTTGTTTGAATGAAATTTCTCTTAACTCAACTGGCAATAATCTTTTGTGTGTATTACTTAACTGCGTTTGATGGGTTTTTAGTTTGATGATTTTTCGATTCATCCAATCCTTAGTACTTGGGCCCAAGAAAATGGTTTTATCTTTTATTTTCGTTTTCAGATAGTACTTAATTGAGAACTCTAAATGTATAAATTCATGGGTCTTTAAATCTTTTAAAAGATAATCTAACTCTCCAATAGTTACTTTATTTTCGATCAATTGAAGGTTGGAAGCAAGTAATTTGTACCTGGGGAAATTTTCTAAATAACATTTAATTATATCCTCAGCATATTTTCCGAGAGGAATATTAATTGCTTCATAATCCCTTATTTTAAGGTCACTTCTTTTATGCCATTCAAAAAGCTCATTTGCCATACCTTCATTGGCAAAGTGAAACGAAAAACCTTCGATTTGGGTGATTGGTTTACAATATATCAGCCAGGTTAAATCTCTAGTAAATACATTATCTATTTTATTTATTAATTCAATACTTTGAAGGTGTTTAGCTTCCATTGTTCAATATTATGCTCAATTTTGTGATTTTAAAAAGTACAGCAAAATAAATAGTGATGTTGATAGCAGAAGAGAAGAAGAATTCAAATATTATAGAGTACATCCTTTACATGTATCAGATTGAAGATATTATAAGGTCTTTTCAATTAAACTTGAATTCAATAGAAGAGGTAATTGTTAGTCAGTATGACCAAAGTGAAGAGGTAAAATCTAAGATTAGAGCTTGGTACGAAAATTTAATTTTTGAAATGGAAGCTGAAAGGATACAGTCGAGCGGTCATTTGCAACAATTAAAAAGTCTTAGTCTTGATCTTCAAACACTTCATCAAAAATTATTGACGACTTTTCAAGATCAAACATATATAAATTTGTATGAAGAGGCTAAAATCCCTCTTAAGGAACTGGTTTTAAAATCAACTGGACAAAATTTGAGTAATGAGATTGAATTAGCTTTGCATGGACTTTACGGTTTGTTGGTTCTTCGATTAAAGAAACAAGCGGTAGGTAAAGAAACTGATGTGGCCATGAAAAGGATAAGTTCTTTCTTAGCTTATTTGGCAGTCCAGTATAAAAAAATGAATGCCGGTGAGCTTGTATTCTCAGAAGATCTAAGTAATTGAACCTACTTTATATATCCAAAATCTTGATTATTTTCGATTTTCAGTAAACTTTCATAGATTAAACGGATAACGTTTTCGATATCATCTTTATGCACCATTTCAACAGTAGTATGCATATAGCGCAATGGTAAAGATATTAATGCAGATGCAACGCCTCCGTTAGCATATGCAAATGCATCAGTGTCAGTTCCTGTTATTCTCGAAGCCGCTAATCTTTGAAAGGGAATTTTATGTTTCTCAGCCGTTTCTAGAATTAACTCACGTAAATTGTTTTGCACAGCAGGTCCATAAGCTATTACTGGTCCATCACCACTTGTAAAATCTCCTTGCTCGATTTTATTAATCATAGGAGTTTGAGTGTCATGACAAACGTCTGTAATAATAGCCACATCTGGCTTAATCCGCTCAACAATCATTTGGGCACCTCTCAAGCCAACTTCTTCCTGAACTGCATTTGTGATGTATAACCCAAAAGGTAGTTTCTTCTTGTTTTCTTTAAGTAAACGAGCTACTTCAGCAATCATAAAGCCTCCAATTCTATTGTCTAAAGCTCGTCCTACATAATATTTTTTATTGAGAATCATTAACTCATCTTCGTATGTGATAACACAACCGACGTGCACTCCAAGTTTTTCTACCTCTTTTTTGTCTTTACATCCACAATCTAAAAAAATGTTATTCATCTTAGGAGTGCTCTCAGACTTTCCATTTTCATTGTGTCTGGTATGTATTGCAGGCCATCCAAATACAGCTTTAACTATTCCTTTTTTAGTGTGAATATTAACTCTCTTAGAAGGGGCGATCATGTGGTCTGAACCACCATTTCTTCTAACATAGATAAATCCATCTTTCGTTATATAGTGCACATACCAGCTGATCTCATCAGCATGAGCTTCAATAACTACCTTGTATTTAGCCTTAGGGTTAATTACTGCTACAGCAGTGCCATAGGTGTCAACAAAAGTTTCATCAATATATGGTTCAATATACTTTAGCCAAAGCTTCTGTCCTTCACTTTCGTAACCAGTAGGTGATGGATTATTGAGATACTCAAATAGAAATTTCTCAGAATTTTTATTGATAATGCTTTTTTTTTGTGCCATAATTATTTGGTAAAGAGTCAAATATAAGGTCTTCTTTCAAATTTATTGTTGAAACATTGATTTTTGTAAGTTAGAATATAATTTTTCTATTTCCTATTGAGAAAAAATCTTCTAATCATCCTCTTTATTTGTTGTATAAATTCACTTTTATCTGCACAATCTATATATATTGTAAAGAGTGTAGTCTAATTAGAGCAAGATACAAATTACATAATTCGGGTTAAACTAAGAACCTCTTGAATTTGAGTGACTCTTGGATGAATTATTCTTAATTTGAGCGCATGAATACTATTTCTAAGAAAAAGATTCATTTTCCTATTCAACCTCCATTAAGAAAGTATCTAAAAAATTATTCTAGAGAAATAAAGCTGCCATTAACGTATAGCGATTTGGACCATTACGAGAATTCAGTTTCTCTTTACGATAAGGCTGGGAGAGATACATTATGGGAAACAGTCTATTACAGCCAAAGTGAAATGTCAGAAATACATACTGCTTTATGTAGTGTTTATGCTTTGCTTAAAACTGAAGGCGATGTTTCTGTAATGGAACATTTGTATGTAAATAGAGTCGATTACTGTCCTTTTGGAAACTCAAAACCATTTAGAATTAGGATTACTAATAGATTTAACGATAACTACGATTATTTTTATGTAAAGAAAGCGGATGCTTCTAGAATTTATGGATTAGAACTAGAGCACATTTTATCACCAAACCGAATTAGCTATATTGTTTATGAAAATACCATTATTGAAGATCATATAGCCGGTATTCCTGGCGATGTTTTTATTAAAGACTGGTTGCAAGACGAACAATTAAATCGAGTAAGGTTAGCAAAAGAGTTTGTTAAATTCAATGAACGCTCATTTGTTCGTTTATTGGGTGATATGAGATCTTACAATTATGTGGTTGATATAACACCAGATTTTGATGATATTCAATACAGAATTAGAGCAATAGATTTTGATCAGCAGACCTACGAAGGGCATAAAACGATGTATCTTCCACAATTTTTTAAGGACAATAATCCCATAGTTGAATTCTGTTCTAATTTACTGAACCCTAAAACAATTCGACAGTATCAGAGAGAAGAACGTGCATTGATAGCAAACAGGATAAAGGTTTCTAGATATCGCTTAAAAGACTTATCGGATTGTATGGAAGTTGATACCATTAGTTTGCCTGAAAAAGTAAATCAACTTAAAACTGAATTAGCTAAACATTTTGAAGACCCTAGTTTTCTTGAATGTGAGTCTATGGGTGAAATCTTAAGAACACGTTTATTTATACTTCTCTACAACAACAGAGATGTATTGATTGGAGAAGATTAATCTTGATTTAAAATCTTGTCCGCTAAAATACTAGATAATTTAAAGTATGATTCAACAGTCCATCCTGCAATGTGAGGACTTAGAGTAACTTGCTTGCTTTCTGTGAGGTATTTGAAGTCATCTGGCAATTCTTCTTTACTTAATTGCTCAAATGACGTTTTTTCATATTCTAGAACATCTAGACAAGCACCTTTAACTTTTCCTTCTTTTAAAGCAATTACAAGATCGCTTGTTTTAATGTTTTTGCCGCGTGCAGTATTTATAATGTAAATGTCCTTTTCAAACTGATTAATAAAATCAGAGTTTATTAAATAGCTAGTTTCCTTTGTAAGAGGCAGATGAATACTCAAAACTTCTGTTCTTTTAAAAAAATCAGATAAGCTTAATTCAGTAACAAATTCATTTCCAAAATTTTGTTTGTATTTATCATAGGCAATGCATTCTACTCCAAAACCAACTAATCTTTTAGCAAAAGCTCCACCCATAAATCCATAACCTAGTATTCCTATTGTTTTCCCTTTCAATTCTAAGCCTCTATTCTTTTCTCTATTCCAAAGGCCTTTCCTAGCCTCTATGTCTGCTGCCTTTAGATTGTTAAATAAGGATAAGATCATGCCAAGAGCATGCTCGGCGACGGCATCTCGATTACCTTCCGGAGAATTGAAGCATTTAATTCTCTTGTTTTTTGCAATATCAAGATCAATATTTTCCATTCCCGCCCCTGACCTTGCAATCCACTTTAATTTTGTTGCAGCCTCAAATACCTTATTATCAAATATGAATTTGCTACGAATAACTGCCCCATCATATTCTTTAAGAATCTGAAGGATTTCTTCTCTATTTAGCTCATTTTTCCAATGGCACTCATAACCATTCTGCTCTAATCTTTCAAAAAGTATCGGGTGAACACTATCTATGAATATTACTTTTGGTCTCAATTGTTGCCAGATAAACTAGGGTTATAATTATAAAAATTAGAGGAGGGTGTACATTAGATGGCCAATACCAAAATAGATGAATAATCCTACAATATCATTCATGGTAGTAATGAATGGCCCTGTTGCCAATGCAGGGTCTATTTTATATTTATCTAACATCAGAGGAACGAAGGTTCCAAAGAGACCAGCAAAGATGATTACCAATATCAATGAAATACTTACAGTGGCTGCTAAATTGTAATTGTCCTTATAAATTATGGTGTAGATTAAAATTATGACACTACATACTAATCCATTTACGATAGCGACTAAAAATTCTTTACTTAATCTAGAAAAAAGGCTTTTGAATCCAAGTGAGTTATTGGCTAAACCCTGAACAATGATTGCTGAAGACTGCACGCCAACATTTCCCCCCATTGCTGCTATTAAGGGTATAAATAATGCCATTTCTGGATAAATTT